>JBKJLT010000171.1:0-7445 GCA_046596765.1 Ferruginibacter sp.
GTGAAATAACTCATATTCTCTACCAAGCCGATAACAGGCACTTTTAATTGCGCCTGTCCAAACATGGCAATGCCTTTTTTAGCATCGGCCAGGGCAACGGTTTGTGGGGTGGTAACCACAATTACACCGGTAACAGGTACGGTTTGTACAATGGTTAAATGTATGTCGCCGGTACCGGGTGGCATATCAATCACCAAATAATCCAGTTCGCCCCAGTCAACTTCACTCACAAACTGGCGAATGGCGCTGCTAACCATCGGCCCACGCCAAACCACCGCCTGCTTTTCATCAATAAGCAAACCAATGCTCATCATTTTTATGCCAAATTTTTCAATAGGTACAATCATTCCTTTGCCATCAACCTCTCTCATCAAAGGCCTGTCGCCTCGTACACCAAACATAATATGCTGGCTTGGTCCGTAAATATCGGCGTCCATCAATCCTACTTTTGCACCTCCTGCTGCAAGTGCCAAAGCAAAGTTTGACGACACAGTGCTTTTACCAACACCACCTTTACCGCTAACCACGGCAATAATATTTTTTACTCCGCTTAAAATCGTTTTACCATCCTTACGGTTGCTGCTGGTATTGCTGGTAAAGTTTACTTTAACAACCGCTTCTTTATTCACCAATAATTTTACTGCATTTATACAAGCATTCATAATCATATCCTTCAACGGACAGGCCGGTGTAGTAAGCACTACCGTAAATGAAACATTATTACCATCAATGGCAATGTCTTTTACCATGTTCAGCGTTACCAGGTCTTTTCCAAGATCGGGTTCCTGCACATTTGATAAAGCCTTTAAAATATCCTCGTTCGTCATCGTTCAATTATTTGTTAAAAAACCTTTGTAAACCGCAAATTTAAACATTGATGCCCTTACTTTGTTTATTAATTAAGGAATGTTGGTATTTTTGGGACAAGCAGTTGTAATTCTATTTTACATCGTTGTGAACTTGTTCTGTTCTTTTTTTCCCTTTATTAAAAGAAAAAAAGAACCTCACTTTTACCGAATACCATTATTGAACTTTTTTGATGAAAAAACTTATACCATACTTTTTTATTGCTGCTTTGTTTTTACCTGCCGCTGCTAAAGCCCAGTTTGAAACCTTTAAAGATTCTGTTGTACAATTGTATGGCATTGTAATGACAGCCGACAGCCTGAAAGGTCTTGAATCTGTAAGTGTAATGATCAAAGGACAAAACCGCGGAACCATTACCAATAACAAAGGCGTTTTCAGCATTGTGGTTTTAAAAGGCGATGCGGTTGTATTTAGCAGTATCGGTTTCAAACCTAAAACAATTTCCATTCCTGCAAATCTCGAAGGAAATCAACACAGCATCATTCAATTGATGGTAAACGATACCGTTTACTTACCTGCAACCATTATAAAGGCCAGGCCAAGCCGCACTCAATTTGAGCGTGATTTTTTGAACACCGAAGTGCCCGACGATTATATTACCATTGCCCGTAAAAATAATAATGAAGCCACCCGCAAAATATTGGTGGCTAATCTTCCTACAGATGGAAGAGAGAACAGCAGCAGTTACTTACGCCAAACTGCAAATAAAGCATACTATACAGGTCAGGCACCTCCCATGAATATCTTTAACCCATTTGCCTGGGCTGAGTTTATTAAGGCGTGGAAAAGGGGAGATTATAAGAGTAAGAAGTAAACAAGCCTAAGCCCCCTAACCCCCTGAAGGGGGAACAAAAACGCACCGTATTCCAGTATTTAGTTTCTTTGTTGCTATAAGACAAAATTTATATGATCAACTTTTCGAGCAATTCCCCCTTCAGGGGGTTAAGGGGTATGAATTTTTTTTTGATTGGCTTTATGGGCAGCGGTAAAACATACTGGGGTAAAATATGGGCTCAAAAAAAAGGTCTTCATTTTTACGACCTGGATGAAATTATTGAAGCCAAAGAAGGCAGATCCATCGCCACAATCTTTGAAAAAGAAGGAGAGGAGTATTTCAGAAAAAAAGAAACAGAAACTTTGCACACTTTTTCTGAAAAAGATAATTTCGTAACTGCCTGTGGCGGCGGTGCTGCCTGCTTTAACAATAATATGCAGTGGATGAATGAAAATGGAATAACTGTTTATCTTTCGGCAACGCCACAATATATTTTATCAAGAATAAAAGAAGAAAAAGATAAACGTCCGTTAATAAATAAATTGAATGAGGCCGAGCTTTTATTTTTTATAGAACAAAAATTAAAAGAACGGGAACCATTCTACAATCAGGCGCAACTAATTTTACCGGTTGCCGATTTGAATGATGACAGCCTCTCAAAACTAAACTTCTAAACTCCTAAACTTCTAAATTAAATATGCATAAAGGCTTTATAAAAACCGCAGCAATTTTAGGTGCATTATCTGTAATGCTCGGGGCATTTGCCGCACACGGGTTAAAGAAAATTTTAATTGGGGATGACCTGCAGGTTTTTGACACAGCCGTCAGGTGCCAGTTTTACCATGTATTTGCTTTATTGCTGGTGGGCATTTTGCATGCATCATTTCCGGGTAAACTGATGGTATGGGCGGGCAAACTATTTATTGCAGGCATTATACTTTTCTCCGGTTCTTTGTATTTATTGTGTTATGTAAAATATAGTGAAATGCCTTTAAACTGGATTGGTGCCATTACTCCATTTGGCGGGGCAGCCTTCATTACGGGCTGGCTGCTTGTTTTCATGGCAATTATTAAAAAAACTCCGTAGCACTTATTTTTCTGTGCATGGTTATTAAAGTCCCGTTCCTATTTTCAATACTAAAATCAACATCAATATCCCGCATTCGTTTTTGCATGTTTTTTAATCCATTGCCAAACTGGCGTAATTTATCCATGTTAATGCCTGTGCCATTATCCTGAATATACAGGGTTAAACCATCCTCTACCCTTACCAATGTTATACTTACTTCGGTTGCTTTAGCATGTTTTAATATGTTGTTTAAAGCTTCTTTAACAACCAGAAAAACGTTTCTTCTTATTTCACCAACTACCTGTATATTCGGAAGCTTTGAAGGGATATCAATGCTGCATGTGATACCGGTATCTTCAAAATATTCGAGGGCATAACTACGTATATAAGCAATCATATTGCCAAGTGTATCGTTGCTGCTGCTCATACTCCAGATAATAGCATTCATCTTACCCAATAATTCATTTGCCGAGGAAGATATTTTTTCTATTTCAGGAATAGGGTTATTCACCAATTTACTTTTTGCCAGTTCGCTGTACAACCTGATGCTTGTCATACCTGCGCCCAAATCATCGTGCATGTCGGCACTGATCCTGTTGCGTTCTTCCTGCTGCGCTTTAATAACCGCTAACTGGGTTTCAAAATATTGCTTTTCAGCATCCAGTTTTAATGCTTCCTGTTTTTTAATCTCTTTAATAAGTTCTCTTCTGTTTTTATAATTTAAACCCAAAAGAAAAAAGGTAAGCTCCAGTACAATACCCGTATTATAATAAAATAGTGAAGTAAAGTAGAATTGTGTTGGTTTTACTTTTAAAAACAGTATTATAAATGAAATTAAAGAAAATAATACCAGCATGGCATTGCCTGCTGCTATATAATTAAACAGTTTGTCTTTTCGTTTGAGGGCAAGATAAATAAATGCAATTCCAAGCAAAAGAAATAAGACCTTCATAATGTTTTCCAGATAATACTGAGGCAGAAAAGTATCAGTACAAAAATTAAGGAAGGTAAAAATACCAAGCAGCAGCAAAATAAAACGCTCGCCATATTTTAATATCCGGTCAAGCAGGATGTAATTGTTTTTTGTGTTCAGAAACTTTCTGGCAAATGATATGTAAAAAATGGTACCCGTAACCAACAGAAAAAAATCAAAATAAGAATAATAGAAATTGTTAAAAGGATTTGAAAGCCTGACTACCGTTGAGTTAAAGAAAATTAATAAAAACATGCAGGCAGAATATGCTGCATTATATAAAAACTCCAGTTTGCGGCTGGTAACAAAATTGGCAAGCATAAAAAGTATCATCATAAATAACACACCGCTTAATATAAGCCCGAATACCTGAATGTCTGATTTGTGCCTGGTTATAACAAGATTATACGCTTCCAGGTAACCGGTATTAATTAATACAGGGCCAATACTGCCAATCTCAGTTTTCAGTGGCGTAATCTGCAATAAAAAATAGCCGGTTTCACCCGCTTTAAGCACAACCTTTTTATAGTTGGAAATGTTGGCTGAATCCTGAATACTGATGGATTGCTGCTCTATTTTGTAAATATTATATTTGGTAAAATAGATACCCGGATTTAAAAAAGCCGATACTTCTTTAGCAGTATTATTTTGCAGCAATATTTTCAGGTATAAGGTAGAACTGATTGTTTCGGGCTTTACCCGTATTTTTATATAGCTGGTTTTAAACTTTTGAAAAGTTTTTTGTAATACTACTGAAACTGGTAAGGTTCTGCTGCTGTCGTAATAAAACAGTGATTTACTCAAAAGGCTGCTTTCATTTTTTATTTCAGCAATAAATACAGTATCAGAAACTGTAGCAGACTGGCCTTTACAAAAGCTTCCAATAAATAAAAATAACAACAGGGAGGTAAGCTGTTTCAATATGCAGTTGTTTTTCCAAACCTACGTAAATTCTGCGAAAATTTTAATTTCTAAAGCAATTGTGAGTATGAACTTTTAAAGGCTGGCAACCCCTTGCTGTAATTTTTTCAATGTATTTGAAGTAATGGTTTTCTATATCTTTGTTATTAATGGCGAATAAACTGAAAACTGCAAAAACAAAAACTCCGGATCCTGATCAGTTGAAACAGGAAAAAGATGAACCGGTAGCCGTAAAGCAATTGCTTAAGGATGAGCGTACGCATAAAATTGCCGGTAGTATTTTGCTGCTGCTGGCCTTTGTTTTTTTTATAGCTTTTACCTCTTATTTATTTACCTGGGGCGAAGACCAGGATAAATTCAGTTACCGCATGTTGCTGGCCAATGATATAAAGGTGCAAAACCTGCTGGGAACCTTTGGAGCTTTTATTTCGGAGATATTTGTGCGCCATGGTTTTGGAGTTGCCTCTTATTTAATATGTACTACTTTTTTTGTTTTTGGCATAAACCTGTTTTTTGGCAAAAAAGTTTTTTCAGTTTCCCGAAATATTAAATACCTGATTGTTGGCTTACCGGTTATCAGTGTGGCGGCTTCAGCTATTTTCCGGGGTAATCCTTTTCCTTGGGGCGGTGCAACTGGCGATATGATGAGAGACTGGATGTACATTACGATTGGACAGATAGGAACAATAGCCGTTTTGGCGGTTGCAGTATTATCATACATTATCTGGCGCTTTAACCCGGTTTTTAAATTACCATCTAAAAAAATTGCAGCAGTTGCGGGTGAAGATGTAGTGCCTGTTGAAGAGGAAACAGAAGAAAAAGCAGCATGGACGGATGATACAAAACCGGTAAAAGGTAATTCGGTAAAAGAGGCAGGACCTATGTTAAATATTCCGGTGATGGAAAACACAGGGCTTAATCATGAACTGAATATTGTTGAAAAAGCAGAAACAGAAATGATACCGGCATTGGTTGAAGAAAAAATAATTTCGCCTGTTATTGAACCGGTTATTCCTCTTGCAAAACCTGTAGACCCTGAAACTGATTTGCCATTGGAAATTAAATCAGTTCCGGAAAAAGTAGAAGAGGCAGAGCCACTTACTGCCGCAAAAGTGGCTGCCAGCAAACCTTACGACCCGGTACTGGATTTACGTGATTATAAATATCCATCTATCGAATTACTTGAAAATCACGGAAGCGAAAAAATTGTACAGGATGCTACGGAGCTTGAAAATAATAAAAACCAGATCATCAACACCCTTCGTAACTATGATATTGAGATCTCAAAAATATCTGCGACTGTAGGACCGACCGTTACACTTTATGAAATTATCCCGGCAGCGGGTGTTCGTATTTCACGTATCAAGAATTTGGAAGATGATATTGCCTTGAGTCTTGCTGCACTTGGTATCCGTATTATTGCACCAATTCCTGGAAAAGGAACCATTGGTATTGAAGTTCCGAATGCAAAAAAGACGATCGTTAGTATGCGTACGTTGTTGGATTCAGACAGGTTTAAGAACAACGCTTTCTCTTTGCCAATCGCAATTGGTAAAAAAATCAACAACGAGAATTTTATCGTTGATCTGGCAAGCATGCCGCATTTGCTGATGGCAGGTGCAACCGGTCAGGGTAAATCGGTTGGGTTAAATGCAATTTTGGTTTCTCTTCTTTATAAAAAACATCCATCGCAATTAAAATTTGTTTTGGTTGATCCCAAGAAAGTGGAGTTGAGCATTTACAAAACAATCGAAAATCATTTCCTGGCAAAATTACCCGGCGAAGAAGATGCCATCATTACCGATACAAAAAAAGTGGTGCATACTTTAAATGCACTTTGTATTGAAATGGATAACCGGTACGACCTGTTAAAAGAAGCCGGTTGCCGAAACATAAAAGAATACAACGAAAAATTTATTTCCCGTAAGTTGAATCCGGAAAAGGGCCACCAGTTTTTGCCTTTTATTGTTTTGGTTGTGGATGAATTTGCCGACCTCATCATGACTGCCGGTAAAGAAGTAGAAATGCCCATAGCCAGGCTGGCACAACTTGCCAGGGCAGTGGGTATTCATTTGATCATTGCAACGCAGCGCCCGTCGGTAAATATTATAACAGGTACAATTAAAGCGAATTTTCCGGCCCGTATTGCATTTAAAGTGAGCAGTAAAATTGACAGCCGTACCATTTTAGATGCCGGCGGTGCCGAACAGTTAATTGGTAAGGGAGATATGCTCATCAGCTACAATGGAGATATTGTGCGCCTGCAATGTGCATTTGTTGATACGCCTGAGGTAGATAAGATTGTTGATTTCATAGGTGAGCAACGAGGTTATCCTCAACCTTTTTTATTGCCGGAGTATGTTGATGAAAAAGAAATGGAGGGAAAGGATTTTGACCTAAGCGATAAGGATGCCTTGTTTGAAGATGCAGCCCGGTTAATTGTTGCCAGCCAGGTAGGCAGTACTTCTTTATTACAACGCCGGATGAAACTGGGTTACAACCGTGCCGGCCGCCTGATGGATCAACTGGAAGCTGCTGGTATTGTTGGTGGCAACCAGGGCAGTAAGGCACGAGATGTATTGGTAAAAACAGATGCAGATCTGCAGCAAATGCTTGACATGAGTCGTGAGTAGTGAGACGTGATCCGTGAGACGTGAGTTGGCGCATGAGGTTACTCACCATTCACGATTCACCATTCACCACTCACCATTCACCACTCACCACTCACGTTCTATGTCTAAATTTTTATTTATTGGTTTGGGAAATATTGGTGCCGAGTATGCAAATACCCGCCATAATATTGGTTTTGATGTAATGAATGCCTTTGTATTAAAACACGG
>JBKJLT010000369.1:0-3134 GCA_046596765.1 Ferruginibacter sp.
TGGTAAAATAACGGTAACATCATCTGAAGAAAGTGCGTTGTCAAAACTCAGGTCGGTTGCGTTTTGTATGCCGGAACCGGCTACCAGGTAAGGATCTTCTGTGGTGCCGGTAAAATATTTTCCCCGGTTTGTTTTGCCAGCAACGCCGCTTACTTTTTCATAACCGGCATCAACACCTTTCAGGTAAATAACGGTTTGTGCATCCTGGTTTTTAAGCAGAGCCTTCTCTTCGGCAATCATCGAAAAATTTTCAACTGCCGTTTGATTTTTTATGGAAGCGATTTGGGCTGTAGTAAGCGTGCATGTTTTACCGGTGGCAGGTAAAATTTTTACATCGGCATAAAAAGAAGAGTAAAGAGATTTTACGAGATCTTCAAATCCATTAAAAACACTCAGCACCAAAACCTGGCAGCAGGTTGCAAAAGCTATAACACCGACCGTAACCCAGGCAATAATGTTGATGGCATTGGCGCTTTTTTTTGCTTTAAAATATCTCCAGGCAAAGGTGAAATACATGTTGGTTTGTTGTTTGTGGTTTTGGGTTTGTTGTTTAAGGTGCTTGATGTTTAAAAAACCACTAACTACAAACCACCAACCACAAACTTTTATTTGTCTTCATCTTTTATCATTGCCTACCGCTCATAGCCTACTGCCCATTGCCTATTGCCCATTGCCTTTTTCGTCTTCTTTAATTTCCTTAAATATCTTGTCCATCTTATCTACATAATCCAAAGTATCATCTATAAAAAAAGTAAGTTTAGGCATGCTGCGTAACTGGTGGCGTACCCTTGCTGTGAGTTCTTTTTTTATTTCCCAACTCCGTTCTTCAATTTTCTTTAAAGCATCAAAACTGTCTTTTACCTGAAAGAAACTCAGGTATATCCTTGCCTCATAAAGGTCGGGTGTAATTTTTACAGATGAAATGGAAACCAGGCCGCCATCCATCATAGATAATCCCAACCGCTGAAAAATATCACTCAGTTCTTTATTAAGCAATCCTGCCACCATCTTTTGTCTTTTACCTTCTAACATATTCTTTGAGTTTAAACGTCTTGTAATATAGAAACCCCGGGCATCCCCGTAACAATCGGGGCGGCGTTTGCTGTAAAATTAGTTACTTTGCCCTGATTTGACCGAATTTTAAAAACATGAAGAAATACGCAAGGCTTTTTCGTTACCTGGCTGCATATAAGTCCAATATTATTTTATACTTTTTATTCATTGTACTGGCAATTGTATTTTCAGTTGCATCCATTGGCTCTTTGCCGTTTTTTATTGATCTGATCTTTACAAAGGGTAAAGCAGATGTATTACAACCAGAAACAATTTCCAATTCGCAGGACTTTATCCGTTATATCAGTTATCAATTGCAGGAGCTCATTAAAACCAATGGCAAAGTTTATGTACTGGCATTGATATGTGTGATGGTGCTGATAGCTGTGTTCTTAAAAAACCTGTTTACTTATTTATCTTACTACATTTTAGCACCCATGCGTAATGGGGTGATGAACCGTTTAAGGAGGGAGCTATTTCAGAAAATACTCATTATGCCTATTGGTTATTTTACCGAGCAACGCAAAGGCGATATTATGAGCCGCATGACCAATGATGTGGGCGAACTTGAAAACTCTGTGGTGGGTACTGTTGAAGGATTGATCAAAGATCCATTGAATCTCATCATACTGCTTACTACCCTGGTTTTTATAAGCCCCAAACTTTCGCTTTTCTTATTAATATTTTTACCCGTTACCGGTTTTATAATTGGCCGTATAAGCCGCACACTAAAAAAGCAATCAAATGCAGCAGCCATAAAACAGGGCGAAGCACTTTCTGTGCTGGATGAAACATTAAGCGGCTTAAGGGTAATAAAAGCTTTTACCGCCGAGCGGTTGGTTGGCAAAAAATTTGAAGAACATAATGAAGCCTTGTTTCATGTAAAAAATAAAATGCAGTACCGGAGAGATCTTGCTTCGCCTTTATCCGAATTTTTGGGTGTGTTGATATTGTGTGGCATTCTTTATTTTGGAGGGCAGTTGGTATTGGGCGGCAATGCCGGTGGATTAACCGACAAAGGATTTATAATGTACATCGGGATATTTACCCAAATTATAAGCCCTGCAAAAGCATTATCCACTTCTTTTTACAATATGCAGAAAGGCACAGCCGCCATTGCACGTATTGAAGAAGTGCTGCAGGCACCCGTGATGGTGCAGGAAGCAACCAATCCAACAGCAATAAAAAGTTTTGAGGATTCCATCGAATTTAAGAATGTTGGTTTTGCTTATGATGATGTAACTATTTTAAAGAACATCAATTTAAAAATAGAAAAGGGAAAAACAGTTGCACTGGTGGGCAGCAGCGGCGCAGGTAAAAGTACCCTTGCCGATCTGGTTCCGCGGTTTCATGATGTTAGCAGCGGAGAACTGCTGATTGACGGAGTAAATATAAAAGACTATTCGCTTGATGAGTTAAGAGGACTGATGGGTATTGTAACACAGGAGCCTATTTTATTTAATGATACCATTGCCAACAACATTACTTTAGGTATTGATAACGCAACACCCGATGCTATTGAGCAGGCTGCAAAAATTGCCAATGCCCATAATTTTATTATTCAAAAGGAGGAGGGGTATAACACCAATATTGGCGACCGTGGAGGTAAACTCAGCGGTGGTGAACGCCAGCGTATGACCATTGCCAGGGCCGTGCTTAAAAATCCTCCTATTTTAATTCTGGATGAAGCCACTTCATCTTTAGATACAGAAAGCGAACGACTGGTACAAGATGCCATCAACAACTTAATGAACAACCGTACTTCTTTGGTAATTGCACATCGCCTCAGCACCATCCGCCATGCCGATGAAATTATTGTTTTGCAAAAAGGCGAGATTGTAGAAAGAGGAACGCATGATAGTTTGATTGCGCAGGATGGTTTTTATAAGCGGTTGGTGGATATGCAGGAGGTGAAGTAGTGCAAAAATCTTAAAGCCCACAGCGTTGCATGGCGGGCCTGCCTAGCTTTTAGGTTTTACCATACCTTTCTTGTTATAAATACCATCCTTGTAAATCCCAAATACCATTTGAGATTTACAAGGTAAGTTGTATCTTAGCAAAATGATAAAAAGAGCATTGCA
>JBKJLT010000284.1:0-4715 GCA_046596765.1 Ferruginibacter sp.
TATTTTCCTGCTTTGTATTTTCAAGCAGGTTTTTTGCATAGTCTGTATGGTATTGATGCGATTCAAGCAGCCGCAAAGTTCCACTACGCCATTCTTCCTTATCAATTTTTTTGCCAAGGTTTAACGCTGCTTCTTTTTTCATTTTTTTATTAAGATCTTTCAACTCAGCGGTACCCAGGTGAAAAAGGTCTGCATCGCAAACAATCTGCTCTGGCAGGGTATTCGGGTGTTGTGGGATTTTGGTAGCCATAATACAATCCTTTACCTGCTGTATTGTAGCCATATCCAGTTCTTTGATCAGCAAAAAAGTTTCAACCATTGCCGCACTTCTCAGTTCATGACCCAGATGGGAGCCATTTAAATATCCGGTGTCGTGAAACCAGGCTGCAGTTGCCACGATGAAAAAATCCCTGTCATTTAACTCGTAATGCAGGGCAATTTCGGCAGCTCTTGAAACAACCGAACTGGTATGCTCCAGGTTGTGGTAGGGGAGTTTTTTACCTTCCTGATTTTGAAATAATTGAGTTACTTCATGTCTTACATCTTCCAGTAATTGAGAATAATTCATAATTAAGTAAGTGGTTTAGTTATTTGATGAAGCTTATCCGGTATTATATGCAAACATGTATTTTTAATATTTTTCTATGTACCTATGCAACTTGTTTTGAAATTGCGGAAATGTTAAAAAAGCGAAAAGAAAAGTTTGCACTAATTTATTACTGGTTACTTTATTTTTATAAACTGCTAACTGCTAATATAAAAAAAGAATTGCACATTGTAAGGGTTTGTAGGCCGGAATAAAAGTAATCAGCCGGTTTTGTTAATGAAGATCAAATTTTTTGTTCACCAGGTATTATTTTTTAATTAATAATTTCATTTTTTCGAACGCAGGATAAACAATCAGCTCAATATGTTCTGAATCATGGTTACTATACCAGCAGCGACTTCTAACAAGGGCAAAGGCTCCTCTTCTAATATCAAGGCTCTTCAATTTATTTCAAACACTTTTTAATTTCAATACTGCTTTCAATGTAATACCGGAAATTCTGCATCAATTCTGCTTATTCTACCTAAAATCATATAAATTTACGTTTGCACTTTTTTTAAAAAACGATTCATATGAAATATAATCCAATACAAAATTTTATAGGCGGAAAATTTGTGGCTCCGCAAACGCAGAAGACAATGGAAGTAATATCTCCGTTAGATGGTACATTATTATCCACCGTTCCAATGTCATCAGCAAAAGAATTGGATGATGCGGTGAAAGCAGCCAAAGCCGCTTTTCCGGCCTGGAGTAAAACACCAATAAAAGAAAGGGTACAGGTTTTCTTTCGATACAAAACTTTACTGGAAAAACATTTAAAAGAACTGGCCGAATTGTGTAGCGAAGAAAATGGTAAAACTTATGGAGAATCTGTTGCAGAAATTGAGAAGAGTATTGAGCTTACCGAGTTTGCTACATCTTTACCTCAATTGGTTACCGGTGAAATATTAGAAGTAAGCAGGGGAGTGGAATGCAGGACAGAGCATGTTGCTTTGGGTGTGGTGGCTTCCATAGTTCCGTTTAATTTTCCAAGCATGGTTCCTAACTGGACATTACCCAATGCCATCGCACTCGGCAATTGTATGATCATGAAACCATCAGAAAAAGTTCCGTTGAGTTGTGGACGTTTGGCAGCGTTATTAAAAGAAGCTGGTTTACCTGATGGTGTTTTTAATGTGGTGCATGGCGATGTAGAAATTGTGGAAGCTATTTGTGATCATCCGCACATTGAAGCGGTATCTTTTGTTGGATCAACCAAGGTTGCAAAAATTGTTTATCAACGGGCAACATCAAATTATAAAAGATGCCTGGCGTTGGGTGGTGCAAAAAATCACCTGATGGTTTTGCCCGATGCGATACCGGGTATGACAGCACAAAATGTTGCTGCCAGCATGAGCGGTTGTGCAGGACAGCGTTGTATGGCAGCCAGTGCTATGATCGGTGTTGGAAATGTGGATGCTATTATTGATAAGATTTGTGAAGAAGCAAGAAAAATTATTCCTGGTGAAAATTTAGGAGCAGTAATTAATAAAGCATCGCAGGAAAGAATTGAAAAATTCATCAGCGAAGCCGAAAGGGATGGTGCAAAAATTTTAGTTGATGGCCGTAATACAAAAGTGAAAGGAAAAGAGAACGGTACTTATGTTGGGCCAACGGTTATTGATTTTGTAACGCCGCAGATGAGTGTGGCAACAGAGGAAATTTTTGGCCCTGTAATTTCCATCATGCGTACCAACACAGTTGATGAAGCATTGGCAATTGAAAATGCAAATCCTTATGGTAATGCTGCATCTGTATTTACACAAAACGGCGCTATGGCACGTTATATTATTGATAACGCCAGTGCTGGTATGATCGGCGTGAATGTTGGCGTGCCTGTGCCACGTGAGCCTTTTAGTTTTGGAGGATGGAATGAAAGTAAGTTTGGTGTGGGAGATATTACGGGCAAAAGCTCGATTGAATTTTGGACGAAGTTGAAGAAGAGTACAACCAAGTGGAATGCGGAGGCTGGGGTGAATTGGATGAGTTAAGATTAATGCGACAAATTGCGATTTTGAAAAATAAATTAAAATGCAAATTATCAAAAGTATCCAGAACAGGATTTATGTAATAAGAGGAGAAAGGGTAATGCTTGATTTTGACCTTGCAGTACTTTATGAAGTTGGAACTAAAGTATTAAACCAGGCGGTGAAGCGACAAATTAAGCGTTTTCCTAAAGATTTTATGTTCAGGCTAACAGTAGCAGAATGGGAAGATATGCGGTCACAAATTGTGACCACATCGGAAAATGATAAGTCAGGGTGGTCACAAACTGTGACCACCCTTCAGCAAAGCAGGCGTAAAGATAATATGCCTTATGCCTTTACCGAGCAAGGTGTCGGCATGATGAACGGTGTGCTGAACTCAGAGAAAGCAATTAATATGCATATTGCCATAGTGAGGGCATTTGTAGAGATACGAAGGTTGCTTTTACAGGAAAATGATTTAAAAACACAGCTTAAACAGATAAGAGAAAGATTAGGAGAGCATGATGTGCAACTAAACCAGATTTACGATGCCATGGAAAATTTGCTGGATGAAAAAGCTGCACAAAGAAAATGGGATGAAAGAGAAAGAATAGGGTTTAAAAAAGCTGAATATTAGAATGCCGTACAAGAACGTACGGTAAGCTTTTCGGGGCAAATGAAGTTTAACAGTATTACAAAAGCCTCGTTCAAAAAAAAATAAAATTATGAGTACAAAAACAATTTCCGAAGCAACCGAAATCATCCAAAACAATCTCGATTACACTTTATTCTCGTGGAGCAAACAAAAAGGCATTGCACCCATCGCTGTTAAACATGCCGAAGGTGTTTACCTGTATGATTATGATGATAAGAGAATCATTGATTTTTCATCGGGACTGATGAATGTAAATATTGGTCATGGTGATCAAAGAGTAACAGAAGCTGTGGTAAAGCAAATGCAGGAAGTTAGTTACGTTACACCAAGCTGTGTTACAAAAATTAGAGGAGAGTTGGGAAAAAAACTGGCTTCTATAACTCCCGAAGGATTAAATAAAACCTTATTTACAGTTTGTGGTGCAACGGCCATTGAGAATGCTATTAAACTGGCAAGATTATATACTGGCCGTCATAAAATTATTACCAAGTACCGGGCTTTTCATGGTTCCAGTTATGGGGCCATGACTGCGGGTGGAGATCCAAGAAAATTACCTGCAGATAGTCAGCAGGCACCAAATTTTGTTCATGTGGAAGATCCTTTTTGTTACCGTTGTCCGTTTGGACAAACCTTTGGAAGTTGCCAATACGAATGTGCTAGCCATGTGGAAAGGGTAATTCAATTTGAAGGACCTGAAAATGTTGCAGCCATTTTAATAGAAGGCGAAAGTGGAAGCAGTGGCTGTATAAAATATCCGCCTGATTATTTTAAAAAGATAAGAGCCATTTGCGACCAGCATGGTATTTTATTAATTGTTGATGAGGTTATGAGTGGTTTTGGAAGAACCGGAAAATGGTTTGGTGTAGATAATCACGGCGTAATACCGGATATGATTGCCACTGCAAAAGGATTAACATCTGGCTATCTTCCATTTGGTGCTTTAATTGTTAGTGATAAAATTGCCGCTGCTTATGATGATAAACCGTTGATGCTGGGATTAACTTATTCTGCACATGCAGTTGGCTGTGCCGCTGCGCTGGAAGTACTGAAAATTTATGAAGATGATAACCTGGTTGAAAATGCAGCCGCCATGGGAAAATATATGGAACAACGGGTTGAAGAAATGAAAGCCATCCATCCATCAATCGGCGATTTTAGAAACACCGGTTTGCTTGGATGTATTGAATTGGTAAAGAACAGGGATACAAAAGAACCAATGGCGCCATTTAATGCAAAGCCTGATGAAATGGTGATAATGAATAAAGTGGCTGCTAAATTGAAAGAGCTTGGGCTATATACTTTCGTTAGGTGGAATTATATTTTTGTGGCACCACCGTTGTGCATTACAAAAGAACAGATTGATGAGGGGCTGGCGATCATAAGCGAAGCTATAAAAATTGCTGATGAACATGTAATATAGAATTATGATTGCTGTATTATAAATGAAACCATTCATAATTCATCTTTCTAAATCATAATTAATAAAATGATTGAAACTAACGACAGA
>JBKJLT010000367.1:0-3067 GCA_046596765.1 Ferruginibacter sp.
CTGGCAAGAATGTCTTTTGCCATAAATGCAACCTTATATCCCGGATTTAAGTTTTTTTCGCCGGTTATCTCAATAACATGAAAACCAAATCTTGAATAAATTACATCCTTTGTGCCAACAGGTTTACCAAAAGCTCCTTTATTAAATTCCTCTACCATTGGTGCATTAAAACCAAAATATCCTAAATCGCCACCTTTATCTTTTGTTCCATCTGTACCATATTGTTTGGCAAGGGCGGCAAAATCTGCTCCGGCTTTTATCAATGCTAAAATACTGTCAGCCATTTTCCTTGCCTGGGCTTCTTCCATTATAGCCTTGCCGGTTTGCGGGTCATTTACCGGAAAAAGAATATGTCTTGCTCTTGTACTATCCGGTACTGGTTTTGTTCCAATTACTTTTGCCAGCACATAGTTTCCGCCATCTATATAAGGTCCGTAAACTGTTCCTTGTGGTACAGTTAAAATTGAATCAATCTTTGTTGATTTAATTCTTGCTTTTGGTTCGTATGTACTGTCAAATGGTATTACCGATGCATTTCTTGCTATAAAATTCTTTACGTTAGGTTCTGCAGCAAATTCTGCTTTTAATCCTTCAACCAACGATTTTGTTTTTGCGCTGTCAGCCGCACTTGGCAACTGGCTAAAACCAACATAAGATATCATACGGCCTTCTTCCTGCTTAAATTGTCCTTTGTGGCTTTTTACATACGCTTCTACTTCTGCGTCTGTTACTTTAATAGTACTGTCGGTAATGGTTTGGTAAGGAATTTCTACATAAGAAATATTTGCAAAACTTTTGTTCTCTTTAGCATCTTTTTCTTCCATCCAGGCCGGGTAGTATGCACTGGCATTTAACAATGCAAAATATTTGGTAGATACGCTGGTTAATTTTTGAGGTTCAATTATTTGCGAATTAATAGCTTCCCATTGCTCGCCTTTGGCTTTTTTAATATTAGCCAGTGCCGGGCCAACTTTACTCATATCTAATTTTCCGGTAGCAGGGTCAACCATCGACCTATCCTGCATTAACGGGTTCGTCTGATCATTACTTTTTAAAATATTATCCAGTTCTTTGGATGTAAATTCAATTCCCAGTTTAGCAGCTTCGGCATAAAAAATTTTTTCGGCCACAACCTGGTTCCAAACCTGGTCACGTATTTGTGCAATACGGGTAGTGGATGGCTTTTGGCCAGATTGCTGTTCTTCCTGACTTTCAACCTGTTGTATTTTTTTTGAAAATTCAGCCTGGTCAATAGCGTTTCCATTTACTTTACCAATACTACTTGAACCGGCATTTAAATTATTACCGCCCTGTTTGGCATCCATCAAAATAAATCCTATTAAACTAAGCGATATTACCACAATAACAATTGCAGCTCCTTTGTCACGTATTCCCTGAATAATTTGCATATCTTTTTTAAATTAAATTTTGGAGGGCAAAAATAGGGATAAATTGTATATAAAATTGTTTTTACAAAGGGGTAAATACTTTATAATGCGGGTTGGGTAACAACTATGTATTTTATATTTTTATCTGCAGGTTAATTTTATTATTATGTTTGAGAGCGTTTTTACGGTTTTTAACACGCCTTTGTTAATAAGCCCCAAAAAGGGTTAATAACCCCGGATTTTAAAAAATAAAAGTTGGTGTAAAATGGTAAAAACTTAGATGGTAATAAACCGATGAGTAAACCAGTGTTACTAAAGTATTAATTATACAGCCAGTATCAACAGTGTTAAATTTAATATATGTATTAATGTTTTACACCGGGTAAGTTATTAACCGCTGTGTAAAATTTATACGGCTTAAATTTACATTATGTACCTGTATGTATGTTTGCTGCTACTAATTCAAATATATAAATGTTAATTAACTGTGGATGAGGGTTAATAAACTAAAGTTTTTAATTTTGCATCATCCGCTGTTTTTAATTTTTACACATATTAACAGCCCTAGTAGTAATAGTTGATTATATAAATAAGTAGTATTAATACATATTATGGTAGATATTAACAGTGCTTTTGCAGCAATTGAAAAAACTGGTTTTTTGGATATTGATATTGATCCGTCAATTGATTTGTTTGCAGAAATAGAAAAATTAAAAAAAGAAAAGAAAGCAATTATACTGGCGCATTATTACCAGGAGCCGGATATACAGGATGTGGCCGATTACATTGGCGATAGTTTGGGTTTAGCGCAAGCCGCTGAAAGTACAGAAGCAGATATTATAGTTTTTGCAGGCGTGCATTTTATGGCAGAAACTGCAAAAATTTTAAATCCATCTAAAAAGGTTTTATTACCCGATTTAAATGCAGGCTGTTCTTTAAGCGACTCTGCTCCGCCACCACTGTTTAAATTATTTAAAGATAAATATCCTGACCATAAAGTAATTACTTATATCAACTGTTCTGCAGGTATTAAAGCATTAAGTGATATTATCTGTACGTCTTCCAACGCCCAAAAAATCGTTGAAAGTTTACCGGAGGGTCAACCTATCATTTTTGCGCCAGATAAGAACCTTGGCGCTTATATCAATAAGCAGACGGGTAGAAACATGCTGTTATGGAACGGAGCCTGCATGGTACATGAAATATTTAGTCTTGAAAAAATAACAAAATTAAAAATACGTCATCCTCTCGCTAAAGTTATTGCACATCCTGAATGTGAAGAAGCTGTTTTAAATGTGGCGGATTATATTGGAAGCACTACCGGTTTATTAAGATTTACTAAAACTGATGCAGCAACCAGTTTTATTGTAGCTACAGAAACTGGTATTCTGCACCAGATGCAAAAGGCAAGTCCGTTAAAAACATTTATTCCTGCACCTCCAAATAACAGTTGTGCTTGTAATGATTGTCCGCACATGAAATTAAATACACTTGAAAAATTGTATTTATGCCTCAAATACGAGGCTCCTGAAATTTTAATGGATGAAGCACTTCGGTTAGCAGCAAAAAAGCCAATTGATGAAATGCTTAGAATAAGTGCATTATTTGGCTTATAAAAAAATCAAAACTACATTCGTAAAATTAAAGGTATATTTTATGTCGATTCCTTCAGTTGATTT
>JBKJLT010000426.1:0-3068 GCA_046596765.1 Ferruginibacter sp.
GGTTGGCTTTTTATTTGATTTATTGTAGAGATATAATAGCGGATGATAAGCCTGTATCAGGTTTACATGAGCCTTATCTAATACAACCGGGTAATTGCCATTGTACTCAATAGCAAATTTTGCTTTAGCACTGATGAAATCAAATTCGCCTGCCATATTATGATAGCTTTTCAGCAATTCGGCATACAGACTTAAATCCTGAGTAAGTTTTCTCAGTATCTTATACACTTCTTTTCTTTCCTCATTCTCCAGCGAAAAAACTGCGTTGTTCAGTTCGGTGGTTTCTTCAGGCTCAATAAAAGTGGTGCGGCGGCTATCACTTTCGCCATGCAGAATACCTTTTATCATGCGCTTTTGTTCGGCAAAAACAGCCAGCACTCTCCTGCCATTTAAAAAACTTTCTTCAATATCAGCTAAATAACCTTGTTTGTTAAGTTTACTTACAATGCGGTCGAAAACCTTTCGCAGCTCGTTGCGCTTACGGTACAAACTCATCCTGATCTCAGCCAGTTCTTCGCTGGCACTATCTTTCACCTGGCCGCTTTCATCCAGTATCGCATCTATCATTTCCACAATTACCTTCTCGTACCAAGCATCGTGTACCACTTTGGTCAATGCAGGATAAGCCATACGGCGTTCATTATCAAACCAACGAAAAATATTATTGGTATTTTCGGCAAGTCGCCTGATGAGGAGGAACTGATCGCCGGTTAAAACCGCTCCCGGAATGCCCAACAGCTTTAATTCTTTACTAATGTTGTGTGTAAACTCGTTAGGGAAAGGCTGGCCATTCTGCAACAACAATTTAAATTCATTACTCTGCTGCAGCTCCGTTTGTATAAATTCCTTTTTGGTGTGCAATCTTAATTGTTCTGCTTTGTGTTTTGCAAATTCGGTACGGCAATGAAGGGCCAGTAAGGTTTTTACCTTTTCATATTCTAGCTGTACAAGGGCCGATTCTGGAAAAAATTTCATGCCTGCCTTTTATTTTTTTTGTTGACGGACAAAGGTACGTAAATCAACATCGTTGTGTCACTTGCCGATTTTTTATCGGCATCCCGACGTTACGCCTGAGTCGGGACTTGTACCGCATACCTATATTCTACTTTTATCAAACTGGTTTTGAACATGGGCACACAGTATTACAAAGAATAAGCTAAGAGGACAAAGAAGATAAGGAGTATAAAAGAGAAAGCAGAAATAATTGTTCCTGCATTCTCTATGCTTAGTGCCAAAAGAGAAAAGGAGTGAAAGAGAGAAAATTAAACTCATTTATCTCCTTTTCTCTTTCTCCTCTTAGGTAAAATTTTCGCCTCCTTTTCTCCTTTAGCTCTTAGCCTGAATTTTTTGCTTAGTTCGGTTTGAAATTAAAGGATGAACTGGTTACCGCTTTTTTTACCTTTTCCGGTATTACCGTTCCTTTATGACAAGTGTAACAGGTTACTGCCTGTACCTGTGCGGCCGTTACATCTTCATTAAACTGAAAATAATTTTTATTGATACCCCTCGTCATCCGCATCATGTTACGGGCAATTTCTTTTTCCGGTTTTGTATCTTTTTCAAATTCTATTTTATAAATATCCTTGTTGTAACTATGGCAGAATTTGCAATCAACTCCCAGGCCGGCGTTAAAGCCATCCATGATTTTATCCAGCGAATCGGGAGTAATATTTTTGGGAAGTACCTGTAGATTTTTAAACTCTGTATTTTCCGGTTGCTTAACAGCAGCAATACCAATAAAAACAAAAATTGCCAGGGCTGAAATTACTTTTATTTTTTTAAAGGATTTCATGTTGATTGTTTGATTTATTTTATAATTTTTTCACTCTTCGCAGTTCCAGCAGGTTTAAACTGTTGGGATAAAAGTTGAAAATATTTTTGTGAACAAGATGTATGGCCATATCGTACCAAAGCGGCACCACAGGCGCATCATTCATAATTATCCTGTCCATTTGCTGATACAATTGATAACGAAGCGAATCATTTTTTTCTGATAAAGCCTTTTCGTACAACATATCAAAGGCTGCATTTTTATAACGGGTATAATTGGGAGGCGCAGGGTTCTTGCCATAAAAAACACTCAGGTAATTTTCTGCATCCGGATAATCGGCAATCCAGCTACCTCTGAAAAACGGTGCCTGCGATTTGGAGGTTTGCTCCATCAACAAACTTTTCTGTATTACTTCCACCTTAACTCTTATACCAACCTGTGAAAGTTCATTTGCAATATAGCTTCCTAAATCGCCATAAATCGGAATGGTAAGCAATTTTATTTCCGGTAGATTTTTCCCTTCGGGATAACCGGCATCTGCAAGTAATTGTTTTGCTTTAGCAACATCGTAATGATATCCCTGTACAGCAACAGAATCAAAAGAAGGAAGCCCGGCTGGCACAAAACCACTTTCTGCTGCAATGCCAATGCTGTTGCGTAAATACAGCATCATCTTTTTACGATTGAACCCGTAATTAATTGCCTGCCTTATTTTTTGCAACCGTAGCGGCGAATTTTTAACCAGTTCATTTTCTTCATCAACCAAAATGCCCAGGTACTCAATGTTGAGGTAAGGATGTTTGTGCAATTCAATTTTTCCTTCCCAAATCTTTTTAAGATTGCCTGTTTTGGTTAGTACTTCATCTTTAAAAGAAGGATCAATATCATCTATAAAATCCAACCGGTTTTGTTGAAACTCCAGGAACTCGGTTGCCTTGCTGTTAAAGAAAGAAACTTTAATGCCATCTAAGTAAGGCAGTTGTTTTCCTGCTGCATCTTTTTCAAAATAATGGGCATTCTTTTTTAAGATGAGGGCCTGCCCTTCTTCCCATGCAACGATGCTGAAAGGGCCGCTGCCAACAGGGTGACTGCGAAAATCATTTTTATATTTTTCTACCGCCTCCTTTGCAACGATTGAACAATACTGCATACTTAAAATGCCCAGTATGGATTGAAAGGGACGAATCAGCTTCAATTGAAAAGTGGTATCATCAATGGCTTTAAATCCATTTACAGAATCAACCCGGTTATTAAATATCCATGCACCGGGACTTGCAGTGGTTTTATCAACAATTCT
>JBKJLT010000430.1:0-2912 GCA_046596765.1 Ferruginibacter sp.
TTGCCATTGTTAAGCTGCATCGTATTATGTGGGTATTGATAATACAAACCATGCTTAAGCATCAGGTTAAACTTGTCGTAGTTTTGATTTACGGCAAACAGTTGTTTTTGCCTTACCGGATCTTCAACAGCCATGTCCATAACAAAAATATCTTCAAGGCCATCGTTATTAAAATCACTTATATCAGATCCCATCGCTGAAAAACTTACATGCCCTATTTGCGATTGCAGTTTATTGGTAAATGTGCCATTACCATTATTGATGTACAGAAAATCGGGTTTATTAAAATCATTGGCTACGTAAATATCGGGCCAGCCATCTGTATTGATATCAGCAATAGATGCGCTTAAACCAAAAGCATGATTAATTAAGCCTGCCTTTTTTGTAACATCAACAAACTTTCCATTCCTGTTTTCAAATAACCTGTCGCTTACATAAACTGTATTGGTATCTTCTACATACACTGTTTTACCGTTTACAACGGTAGCCGGTATGGTCATGGTTTTGCTGAAATCAATCGGCATATCAACAAAAAAAACGTCTTTATCTCCATCGCGGTCGTAATCAAAAAAATATGACTGTATGGTATAACTTGATTCTTCCAGCCCATACTCCGCCGCACGATTTGTGAATGTGTTGTTTTTATTATTGATGTACAGAATTTTTTTACGCAGGTTCGGATCTTTATATCCTGATTTGCTGATGAAAATGTCGAGATACCCATCGTTATTAATATCAACCATGGTTACACCCGTTCTTATTCCTATGCTGTCGCCAACACCAGCAGCTTCTGTTATATCCTGAAATTTAAAGTTGCCGAGGTTTAAATATAGTTTGTTACTGCCCTGGCTCGAGTTAAAATAAATATCAGGTAAGCCATCATTGTTAATGTCACCAACACTTACGCCGGTCCCAATATATAGGTACTCGTACACATACAGAAACATGGATGGTGATTCAATAAGATCATTTCTGAAGTTAATTCCGGTAGTGCTTTGCGGCAAACTGCTAAAAAGTTTTACAGCATTTTGCTGTTGTGCAACTGCTGCAATGGGAATAATTACAACCAATAAAATGGTATAGAAGTAATGCTTGATAATTGACATGCCTGGTTTTATTTTATTGTTGCGGGATATAATATTTGCAACACATTTTTTCCAACTTCCTTGCCTTGTAAAATACTGATACGTGCTGTAGCGGGATAATGAATACCGCCGTAAACCCTGCTCCAGCTTACTTCTGCAGATGCCTGGAAAAATGATTTGAAATGGCGGATATCATTTCCGAAGGGTATTTCAGTGTTATCGGTAAATGCATGATTATCGCCAAACAAGGCGGTGAGTACCGTAGCTGCAGCATTTGAAATTACACCATGGCCGCTGGTAAATTCAGGAAATGGTGGTGTTTGAATGTAAGGCTGCCAGTTTTTATCAACATAATTATTAATTACGGTTATAGGGCGAATAAGATTGCTTCTGTATTTTTCATCCCAGCAGGAAATAAATCCATCAAACATGGCTATGGCCGTAAGCACATAGGCAAGGGAAGAGCGGCTTACCGTTTCTTTTTTTTCTTCGCATGCCTGTTTCGCAATCATCATCCAGTGCCCACCCGGTGAAATTTTATGAATAAAATAATTGAGGTGCCCCAGGTTTACTGATACGTTTGGATTATCATCCCAATACTTTGCAATTGCCTTTTGGTTTGTATCCAGCTTGTTTACAATTTCATAAACACCCAGCATTGATTTATAAAAAGCAGAGTTTTTTTTGCGGCTGAAAACTAATTTTTCTTTTGGCGAAAACTGGGATGCGGAACGTAAAGTAAATGGCCTGATGGTTCTCCAGTGCGGTTCAATGGCCTGGGCATAATCGGCCGGTGTTGGTTGCCAGGTGCCCGGCTCTTTTGATAAAGTAAACCTGGGTAAACCTCGTGACTGGTTGTAATTATCTTTTTGTACCCAGGCTAAAATACTATCGGCAACTTTACGGCCGTACTGCATGGAGTTTTTTGCAATAACCGTATCGGTGTTTTTTAAAATAGAATCTACAAAAACTTTCCGCCAGTCTTCAATCTTATATTCGGAACCAACCAGTTTTTGTGCTACATACGAATAGGAAATGCAGGCAGCAATAAAATTGTCAGTTTTTGCAGCAGTTGCTTTTGGTATATTGACTGGCACTCTTAATTTAGCGGCTATAGACAGTAATGACGGGTCATCCTGCCGGATACACTCGTAAAAAGCAATATTGGGATAAGCATAAATACGGCTTGCAACAGGTGGCGTAAAAAAATCAACCATTACCGTATTTATTAACAGCGAATTAAGCTCATGCAAAACAGTTGCTTTATCCTGTGCTTTTACTGAATGTGAAAAAACAAAAAATATAAAACCTGATAAGATAATCCTCTTTAAGTGCAACTGGTTAACCATTTTTTTAAGTTTGATATGAAATCTCATCAAATTTAAAATAAATAGCGGTCATATTCAACTTATGACTGGCAGGAGAGCAAAAGTATTGTGCAAGTTGCAGTGAAAGGATTAAGATGCTGCCAGTATAGATGCTTCTTTTTTTAACTGCCTGTCGAAAATAAAAGTGCCCAAAGGAATAAATGCGGCAACAAAAGCTTTCAGGAACCAAATAAAATTTTTGTTCAAAGCTCCCATCACTTCAAAAGCAAAATAAATAAATGTAATAAAAAGTGCGCCATGTATCCAGCCCGTAAATTTTACAGCCTCCGGAATGTTTGCCAGATATTTCAGGGGCATGGCAATCAGCAATAAAAACAAAAATGAAATACCTTCTGCAATGCCAATCATTCTGAAACGTTGCAATAATTTTTGTTTGTTTTCTTTCATCATATTAATATAAGTTCTCCCAATCCTGAGCGTAGCCGAAGGGTTAATAATT
>JBKJLT010000501.1:0-12536 GCA_046596765.1 Ferruginibacter sp.
GTGGGACTCGCCGCCATTAAGGTGAGCTACACAAATCCACATCCTCTAACTCCATAAAGTTTGTAAGAGCGGCATAAACCCAGGTGAAGAATAATATGCTCCGTAGCACGGCGAGCCCAACGACTATGCACAGGCCTATGCGTGGAGACTCGCCTGAGAAGCTGAAGTATCTGCCACAACTTTTATATCCGGTTTGCGGTTTAAAGAAGGCAACTCAAATATTATTTTGCTGCCCGAAAGAGTTGAGTTTGTATATAATTGACCAGAACAAAGCAATTGAAGTGTTGAAAGCCCGCTCTCAATTACCGGAAAGATTTGTCAGCATTCCGAAACTATTTGTTCCATCGTAATAGAATCTTCCTATTCGCCGCTGGTCGGGAGACCAGGCGGCGGCGAAGAACGATGCGGAACACCCACACGGGCGGAAAAAATAAGGCTGGCTACAATTGATGTTGGTTTCTAATAAGGCTTTTTAATTGCCTTTAAACCTTAGTACAAAATGTATAATAATATGGAAAACCTTATTACCTTTTTTACTGAGAATATGATTAATTCATAAAGTAAATAAAATTAAAAGCTGTCAGGCTCAGTCTTACAATTCTCATTAATAAAATTGCCTAAAGGAACGAATGTTGGGGCAGTAAAATAATTTATGCCGCTTCATCAATTGCTTTCAATAAAGCTTTTCTTTTTCTTCGGGATACATCAACCAGTTCTCCATTAAGCAGTTGTATTTTTGTGCCACTCAATATTGAAAATCCCAATAACTGGTTTTTGTTTATCAGGTGTGTTCGGTGTGTACGTGCAAATTTATCTGCCGGTAATTTTTCCTCCATCCAGCGCAGCACTTTGGCTATTACCAGTGTTTTGCCGTTGGTAAAATATAGTTTACAGTAATTACTGATGGCCTGCACCCTTACAATTTCTTCGGGTGTTATAAAAACCCCTCCGTTGCTGGTTGGTAACAGAAAGCTGGCTCACAAACTGTCTTGTATTTTCATATTATTTTCATTTTTATTCAGCAATTATTTACCTCTAAACATGAGCGATAGCTATCGGCATTAAAAATACCGAATAGCCCGCGGACGTTGGGCGGAGGCGGTCTTACCGGTGATGACCTGGATGCCATCGTTGAAGTTCTGGGCCCATGCTTGGCTCAAATTTACCTCGGTGGAACTCCAATAGACGTTACCAGTAAAACCACCAATGGCAACTTTGCTTAAGTAAAGCTTATTTAATTCGTCTAGATCCGGTAAAAACCAGTCGCTGTATCCATTCAATACAAGGTCATAACATAATCTGGCTGCATAAATTCCTGCTCCATTGGCATTTGTAATATCAATTGTATTATCATTCCCTCCCCCCAATGCCGTTCGAAATGCACCTGTTCCAGTAACATTGTTAGGAGACCATTGACTACCATTACTCTGGTCTGAAGCAGCCGCTATCAGGCCATGAAACTGGCCAGCGATATAGCCAGGGTCGCCAGGCTCAAAGACATAGGCTATTACACCTCCCTGGTAATTATCGCCAATACCGGGGGAGGTGGTGAAACTAAATTCAGCTCCATAAGATGTACCAACAACATTGGTTGCATAGGCCCTTACATAATAAGTAACTCCTAACGTAAGCCCTGTAATATTGCTTACAAAAATTCCTGTTCCTGTTCCATTACTGGTTTTCGTAGGTAGAGCCACTGTGGGGTTGGTTGCTACATCCCAGCATACACCTCGGGCTGTTACAGCAGAATACCCGTCAGCAGTTACATTGCCACCGCTTACAGCAGATGTAGACATTATGCCGCTTATCGCTGTAGTGATAACTGTTGGTGGCACTTGCACTGGGCTGGCTGGATTTCCAATCATATTTGTCCAGGCGGTTCCGTTATATACATTTAATTCACCTGTGGCTCCGCAGTTGTTACACCATACTATAAGCCCGGCAACCGGACTTGTTATTGAATTACGTTGTGCAAATGTCATTCGTGGAGGTAAAAATCCTTTTGTGGTTGAAGTAAGATCCAACACCGATGATGCATTGGGAGTTGGAGTACCCACACCTACCTGTGCATTTGCCATTGTAGCAAATAAAAGGGTAATAAGAAAATAGAAAAACTTCTTCATAAAATTTCGTTTTGATGTTTTAAATTCTTTTGATGGTGGTTTTTCAATGGAAGCTTACATCCAGCACAGCAGAGGCAGCAGGCGTAGTAGTGCCTATACCCACATTTTGTGCGGTAGCTATACTTACAAACATCAGGGCAGCAAGGGCTGTTAAAATTGATTTCATTTTTTGCGATTTGGTTAATTTATACTTTGCTAATATTAAGTTTTTAATAATAGTTTAATATTGGGCAATACTTTTGGGGTATAAAAATCTACACTACAACTATTGAAAGCCATACTTGTAAAATTGTTGGTTATCCGTTGCAGAATATAACCGTGCTATTTTGCCGGAGCTGTTAAGGGTTAAAGTTTATTAAAACGATGGGCACTGGTGTAAGAAGAATGCATCATTAGCTTTAGTAAATTATTACTAAGGTATAAAGATTTTTTGAAAAGCCGCTACATGTCCCCATTATTTGACATTTGTCAAATTTTCTTTGCGGCAGTTTTATATTTCGCCCTTACCCGGCTAAGTGTTTCCAGGCTAAACCCCAAAAAAAAAGCGATATAGGTAAGCTGAACCCTGTTAGAGAGGTGAGGGTAGGTTTGTAAAAAAAATTGGTATTTTTTATCAGCATTGCTAAGGCGCACAGTTAAGGCTCTTACTTCTGCATCGGCATAATATTTTTCGTACACCTGCCGGGCGGCAATATTAAATTCGGGCGATATTTCATACAGCCGTTCCAGGGCGACCTGTTCCATCCTTAATAATTCGCAATCTTCAATGGCCTGCATATTTTCTATACTGGGCACCTGTTTTACAAAACTATAAATGGAGGATACTACTTCGTTCTCTACAGAGATCCAGGTGGTTATGTCTTTGCCGTTATCGTTTATATAACCCCTTACTGCACTTTTTTTATAAAATAAATACTGGCGCAAATAGTTCCTGCATCGTGCAGGCTTTGCTCCTTGCCTAATTTAAGCGGAAAAGCGTTTTCCGTAATGTAATTTTCTGTTGCCTTGCTTAGGGTATATAAAAAATTAAACAATTGCAGCAACGGCATGGCTTCTTCAGGCGTTGAATGTTTTGGTTTGTCCGGCATCGGCTTTATTAAATGGGAAAAAATGATCAGCTTGTAAACACAAGTTCTAAGGTAATACAAAATGAGATGTGAAAAACAGCCAGATTTTTTTAATTTGCTTTAAAAATAAAATGGTGCATTTTTAATAAGAATTCATACAGGGAAGTCATATCTTTTACGTCATCAACAACCAGCAAAAAATTCTTACCGGTTTGTTTTAGTCTGGCTTTGTTGGTTTCTTTTTGTAAAAAATCAATCATTTTATTAAACAGGTCCGAGGTGAAGTAAGGGCTTTCGGGATTGCTTACAAAGAAACATTTAAGCGCATTGTTTTTTAAGAAGAGTTTCTCAAAACCCAGCTCTACTGCCTTTCTGCGGCAACGCACTGTAGTAAACAAATCTTCTACCGGTGCTGGTATCGGCCCAAAGCGGTCTTCCATTTCAGCATGAAAAGCAATAAGGTCTTCTTCGTTTTCACAATTATCTAAGCGACTGTAAAGCGATAATCTTTCAGTAATACTTTCTACATAACTATCCAGAATTAAAATTTCAAGGTCGGTATCAATGCTGCAGTCGGTAACAAAATCATCCTGCTGTGCAATTTCTTCTTTATACAATTCTTTAAACTCGGTACGTTTTAATTCACGAATTGCCTCATCGAGAATTTTATGATACATTTCAAAACCAATCTCGGCAATAAAGCCACTTTGCTCGCCACCCAGCATATTGCCGGCCCCACGTATGTCAAGGTCTCTCATCGCAATCTGGAAACCGCTGCCCAGGTCGCTGTATTGTTCCAAAGTTGATAAACGTTTGCGGCTGTCGGGCGGTAACGTACTCATGGGCGGTGCCAGCAAATAACAGAATGCTTTTTTATTACTGCGCCCAACCCTTCCCCTTAATTGGTGCAGATCACTCAAGCCAAACTGGTGTGCATTATTTACAATGATGGTATTCACGTTCGGAATATCAACACCACTCTCTACAATATTGGTACAAACCAGTACATCATATTTCTTATCCATAAAATCGAGAATGGTATCTTCCAATTGATCTCCTTCCATCTGGCCATGTGCATAAGCAATACTTACATCCGGACAAAGGCCCTGTATAAATGATTTCATCTCGGCCAAACCCTTTACGCGGTTGTGTATAAAGAAAACCTGTCCGCCTCTTTCGGTTTCGTAATAAATAATATCACGTATGGCATCTTCATTAAAAACCATTACTTCTGTTTGTATGGGTTGCCGGTTTGGTGGCGGAGTATTGATGATGCTGAGATCTCTTGCACCCATCAAACTAAATTGCAGAGTGCGTGGAATGGGCGTTGCAGTAAGCGTTAACGAATCAACTGTAGTTCTTAGCTGTTTTAATTTTTCTTTTGCAGCTACACCAAATTTTTGCTCTTCATCAATAATCATGATGCCGAGGTCTTTAAACTTTACATCTTTACTTAGCAAAGCATGTGTGCCGATGATGATATCAATTTTTCCTTCGGCAACTTTTAATAAAGTTTCTTTTTTCTCTTTGGCCGATTTAAAACGGTTTATAAAATCAACAGTTACCGGAAAATCTTTTAAACGGTCACCAAATGTTTTGTAATGCTGGTAAGCAAGAATGGTTGTGGGTACTAAAACCGCAGCCTGTTTACCATCGCAGCAGGTTTTAAAAGCAGCACGTATCGCAATCTCAGTTTTACCAAAACCCACATCGCCGCAAACCAGCCTGTCCATCGGCGATGGTTTTTCCATATCACGTTTTACATCTTCTGTAGCTTTGCCCTGGTCTGGCGTGTCTTCATAAATAAAACTTGCTTCCAGTTCGGTCTGCATATAATTATCGGGCGCATGTGCAAATCCTTCACGGCTTTTTCGCTCGGCATATAATTTTATAAGATCGGTTGCAATATCTTTTACCTGGCGTTTGGTTTTGTCTTTCAGTTTGTTCCATACATCGCTGCCCAGCTTGTTCATTTTGGGCACGCTGCCTTCCTTGCCGCTGTACTTTCCTATTTTATGTAGAGAAGAAATGTTTACATACAACAAGTCGCCATCTTTGTATTGAATACGTACTGCTTCCTGCATTTTTCCATTGGCTTCAATCTTCTGTAAGCCGCTGTACACGCCAACTCCATGATCTATATGAGTTACATAATCGCCGGGCTGTAATTCACGCAGTGTTTTTAAAGTGAGGGCTTTATTCTTACTGAAAGCCTGCTTTACTTTGTATTTGTGGTAACGCTGAAATATCTGGTGATCGGTGTAACAAACGTTTTTTAAATCATCATCAATAAACCCTTCGTGAATGGATGTTGGGATTGGTATTACATTCACCTCTGCTTTTAAGTCGGTGAAAATTACATGCAATCTTTCCAACTGCTTGGGGTTATCGGCAAAAATGTAGATATTGTATTTTTTGGCTTCGTATTCTTTTAAATTTTTTATCAGCAGATCGAACTGGCGGTTAAATGAGGGTTGCTCTTTAGTAAGAAACTTGATCGTTGTTCGTTGATAGTTGTTTGTATTAAAGTTTGCTTTGGCACCAAACTCAATAATATGCCGTTGCTTTATTTTAGTTTCTAAAATTGATGCAGTAATAAAATCTGCTTCGCTGGTATCATTTTTTGCCAGGTAAGTCTCATCATCATCTGCCTGTATATTACTTACAGGATTTTGTTTCAATAACTCCAGGTATAATTGTAGGTCTTCCTCCTGTTGTTCTATTTTTTCTTTGATAAAATTCCAGTCCTCACTCCACACAACCGTATTCTCTGGTAAAAATTCCATGATGGAAACTTTTTCACCGTCATCAAATTGTGTTTCTACATTGGGGATGATGCTTACCTGCAATAATTTCCGTTCGCTCAACTGTGTCTCCGGATCAAAAATGCGGATGCTGTCAACTTCGTTACCAAACAATTCTATGCGGTAAGGCTTTTCGTTGCCAAAAGAATAAATGTCTAAAATTCCGCCACGTACTGCAAACTGCCCGGGTTCGTACACAAAATCAGTACGGGTGAAACCATAGCCAATAAACTTCTCGTAAATGGCAACAGAATCAATCGTGTCGCCTTTTTTTATGGAGATGATGTTGGCCGAAAGTGTTTTTGGCAGCACCACTTTTTCAAACAAGGCTTCGGGATAAGTTACAATAGCACCAACCCGGTTCTGGCCCATGGGATTTGAAAAACGGGTAAGGCACTCAGTTCTCAACATCACATGGCTGGCATTCAACAGCCGGTAGTTCTTTTTGTTTTTAAAGGAAGAAGGGAAATAAAAAAGGTTGAGGGCACTGGTAATATTCTCTAATGTGTTGTGAAAGTAGGCAGCTTCTTCAGCATCCCGCAGGATAATAAGGTGATTTAATTGCGATGCGGCGGCATGATTAAAAACAGCCGAAACGATGAAGGGTGCTGCACTTCCATGCAGGCTCTCAAGCTGAATTTGTTGCGGTTGGGACGCAGTTATCCTGTCCACTATTTTAAAACAGCGGGGGTCTTGCAAATATCCGTTCAACAACATTTCCAGGTTCATCCGTACTGCAAAGATAAGCTGAATAAAAAATGCAGCACATATTCTGTTCAAAATTGCAATAGGAAGGCTATAAAAGCGTTAACAGTATGTCTTATCAGCGAATTAATGTATATTTTTGTTTATAAGATTTATCCAGACAAAAATCCAATGGTAATATAACCAAATGAAAAAATTCTATTCTTGTTGCTTTCAGTTTTTACTTTTATCGGTTTGCCACACGGCAACTGCACAAAATGCTGATGTACCTGTACGATTTGCCGCTGGTAATTTTATCACCGGAAATAATATTCAAAAGCAAAGTTTTCAAAAAGAAAACCTGCAGACTTCTTTTTTTAACAACAGTTATTATGTGCTGGTACAGTTTTCAAAATTACCATTGCTGCAGGTTCAAAATGATTTAAGAAATGCAGGTTGCGATCTGCAAACCTATCTGCCTGGCAATGCCTACCTGGCCACTATAAAGAATTCATTCGATTTTGCACGGGCCATTGGTTTCGAAATCAGTTCAATCAACAATATTCCCCTGCTTTATAAAAAAGATATTGCCTTTGCAAATTTTCAGCAATCTGATAACAAAGAAAATCAGAAACTAATTGCTGTCAGTTATTACACTTCTGTAAACAAAGCCGATGTAATTGCCGAACTCGAAAAAGTGAGCGCATTGATTGTACCAACAAAATATATAGAAGCGAATACGGTTTTTGTGCAGGCTGATATGGATAACGTGGATGCAATAGCCGCCTTGCCATTTGTAAGTTACGTTGGATTACAAACCTTAACCGATAAAGAACTGAATTATAAAAGTATTGGTAAACATGCGGTAACCAGTTTGCTTTCTCCCTCCGGAAAAAATTTAAGTGGAAAAGGCATTACTGTTGGTATAGGCGATAATTCAGAAATTGTTACACAACAACTTGATTTTACGGGAAGAACGATTACCCGTGTTCCTGTGCCTTTCAGTTTTCATGGTATACATGTTTCGGGCACTGTGGCTGGCGCAGGTTTGCTTGATCCAAAACACAATGGTATGGCACCACGGGCAACTATTGTAAGCCAGTATTTCAGTGATATCATTACTGCCGCACCAACTTATGTGACCGATTATAATATGGTTGTTACAAACAATTCATACACCAACGCCGAGGCTGGATGCCCCGGTGAAGGAGCGTATGATGTTGTAAGCAATTATGTTGATAAACAAATGGGCGACTATAGAAAATTATTACACGTTTTTGCTGCAGGCAATGATGGTGGCAGAACCTGCTCGCCATATCCTACCAACTTTGCAACCATTAAATCGGGTTACCAGGTTGCAAAAAATGTTTTAACTGTTGGAGCGGTTGATACGCTGTATGGCGCATCTTTTTTTACCAGTCGTGGCCCGGTTAACGATGGCAGGTTAAAACCAGAAATCATGGCAACAGGTTATAATGTGCTTTCTACCCGTCATTTTTTTACTTATGGCACCAGCAGCGGCACCAGTATGGCTTCGCCGATTGTTGCAGGTGTAGCAACTTTATTAAATGAACAATACCGTAAATCAAATGCTGGTGCAATTCCGCAGGCGGCATTAATAAAAGCAGTGCTTTGCAATACAGCAGAAGATCTTGGCAACCCTGGCCCGGATTTTACTTTTGGTTTTGGAAATTTAAACGCAAGAAAAGCTGCTGAAACTATTGAAAACAACCGCCTCTACTTGAGTACAACAACCCCATCTACAAATACCATAACTGTGCCTGCTGGTGTAAGACGTTTAAAAGTGCTGTTGTATTGGAACGATACTGCTGCAGCACCCAATGCAGCTACACAGTTAGTAAATGATTTTGACTTAACGGTTGTTGCACCGGGTAATATTTCTCACATGCCTTTGGTTTTAGATCCATCGCCCGCCAATGTAAATAACAATGCTGTTGAAGGCATTGACAGAAGGAATAATATTGAGCAAGTGGTAATTGATAATCCTGCCGCAGGCAGTTACAATATTAATGTAAATGCATTTGCGTTGCCTTATGGCCCGCAGGGGTATGTGGTAACGTATCAGATGGATATGAATGGCATTACTGTTGAATATCCGTTTGGCGATGAAAAAATTGTACCTGGCGAAGCGGAAACAATTCGCTGGAATGCGTATGGCGATGAAGCCAATAGCTTTACGCTTGAATATTTCGATGGCACAGCCTGGAACCTCATCAACAATAATGTACCTGCAAATGCACAGTCTTACAACTGGACAGTTCCGTCAACGGTAAATAATAATTATAGGGTAAGAGTCAGCAGAAATGCTTCTGCCTACAGCGATCAAAGTGATTTTAATTTTACGGTTATTGGCCAGCCGTTTGTAGCGGCTACAATTCCCTGCGATGGATATGCACAATTAGATTGGCCAGCCATTCCCGGTGCAACATCGTATGATATCTGGCAACTGAAATCCGATACCATGGCAATTATCGGCAATACAACCAGTCTTACCTATTTAATTGCTGCACTTAACAGCGCAACTACTTATTGGTTTGGTGTTAGTGCAAGAAATGCTGCAATTAATGGAAGAAGGTCTGTATCCAGATCTGTTCTGCCATCAACAGGTGTTTGTACTTTATCTATGTTTGATAATAATTTAAAAGCCGTTTCCATTGATGCGCCGTTTACCGGAAGGCAGTTTACATCATCAGCATTAAGTGCGGCTGAGCAAATTAAATTCACCATCCGGAATCTTGATAATGTTGCAACAACAGGTATCTACGATTTATATTACCAGGTAAATGGCGGAGCAACTGTAATGGAAACAAGCGCTGTTGCCATAGCGGCATTGGCCACAAGGCAATATACGTTTACTACCGCGGCCAATTTTTCTCTCCCGGGCATTTATACAATAAAAGCATGGGTTAAAAGAACAGGAGATACGCAGATTTTGGATGATACCACTATTGTAACCATAAAACATTTATCCAATGCGCTAATAACATTGCCTGTTGCGGATGGTTTTGAAAATGCTTTAATACAGGAATATATTTTAAATACAACTGGCCTTGATAGTATTGACCGGGTTGATTTTAAAACCAACAGCACCCGTGGCAGGGCCCGTACATTTGTAAATACAGGTTTTGCATTAAATGGTAACCGTGCAATAACATTAGACCAGTTTCCCTACAATGCAGCACAAACAACTGATAGCCTGCTGATGACTTATAACTTCGGTAACTATGTAGGCGGCCAGCAGTTACGGTTAGACTTCTATTACAAAAACCATGGCAACGAAAATAACCCCAACAATAAAGTATGGATACGGGGCAACGATACAAAACCATGGGTGTTGGCTTACGACCTGGTTGCCAATCAGGCAGCGTTGGGGCAATACAAACATGCTGTTATTAATATCAACGATGTGCTGGATACCGTGCTTCCTGCACAGCCCATCAGCAGCAGTTTTCAAATCAAATTCAGCCAGCAGGGCAATACTTCTGCAAATGTTCCTTACCCCATCATCGACCTGGATGATGGATATACTTTTGATGATGTAAGCATAAAGGAAGTATCAAATGATATTGGCATCACCCGTATCATTTCTCCCAATGTTTCGGGCTGTGGTTTGGCTGGTAGCCAAACTATATCTTACGAAATTAAAAATTACAGCGGCACAACTTTCAACAATGTGCCGGTGTATTATAATGTAAATGGAGGTGCTGCAGTTATGGAAACTATCGCATCATTGCCCCCGGGGATTACAACATACAGCTTTGCATTGCCGGTAAATCTGTTGGCTGATGCTGATTATAATTTCAATTTCTGGGTGTATGAGTCAACTGATAATTACAGGAATAACGATAGTGTTTTAAATTATAATTTTCATACAGCACCAGTTATCAGTACCTTTCCATACCTGGAAGGATTTGAAAGCGGAGTTGGAAGCTGGTACAGTAAAGGGCAAAACAATAGCTGGCAATGGGGTACTCCTGCCAAAATCATCATCAACAAAGCTGCCAACGGTACAAAGGCCTGGGTAACCAATTTAACAGGCAACTATAATACCAATGAAATTTCTTATCTCTATTCGCCCTGTTTTGATTTAGCAGGATTAACACAACCGGTTTTATCCTTCAGTCATATTTTTAGAATTGAAGATGCCGTACCTGCAGATTTTACGTGGGTAGAATATTCTGTAAACGGCGGTGTTACCTGGAGCCGGCTTGGAACAAATGGCGGCGGCACAAACTGGTATAATGATGCGACAGGAAAAAATCAATGGCGTGCTTCATTAATAACATGGCATGTAGCCAGTTTTAATATTCCGGCTACAACCAGTATTGTACGTTTTAGAATTGTGTTTACAAGCGACCTTGGTGTTAACCTGGAAGGTGTGGGCATTGATGATATTCATGTATTTGACAAAGCTGCTGTATATGCCGGCACTACGCTTACCGGAATAACACAAACAGTAAACGGTAGCAACTGGGTGCATTTTAATTCAGGGGCAACAAGGGTTGCATCCATCAATGCAAATGGTAATAGCCTGGGCAGTACAGCAGTATCTGTTTATCCTTACACAGGAACGGTTCGTTATCAAAATTACCAGTATTATGCAAATCGCAATATTGTTATCAGGCCAACAACACAACCTGTTTCCAATGTTACAGTGCGTTTTTATTTTACAGATGCAGAAGCAAAAAGCCTGTTGGCTGCAACCGGATGTATTGTATGTAGTAAACCCAAAGATCCTTACGAACTGGGCGTAACAAAATTCAGTGGTTCTTCTGCACAAGAAAATGGAACATTGGCAGACAATGCAGGAGGTGTTCATACATTTATTTTACCTGCCAATACAGAAATTATACCTTACGATAATGGCTACTATGCTGAGTTTGCAGTAAACAGTTTCAGCGAATTCTGGTTAAATAATGGCGGAGTGAATGGTACACAATCATTGCCTGTAAACCTGTTGAGTTTTGAAGCTGTTAAGCAAACAAAAAAAGTTTTATTGCAATGGACAACCGATAACGAGTTGAATGCAGATAAATATATTGTGGAAAGAAGTGTTGATGGCATTACTTATGCCCCCATTGGAAATGTACCTGCATACAACAATGGCAATAAAAATAATTACAGCCTGACAGACATACAACCTTTGAATGGCCTTAATTTTTACCGGTTAAAAATGGCAGATATTGATGGAAGCTTTCGCTATTCACCCATAAGAAAAATTAATTTTGATAATGCTGGTGATGATTTTACCATTTATCCAAATCCTGTTAAAGGGGATAAGATATACATTTCATCAACTGGGAATCTAAACAGTGCTGTGCTTTTTGATGCTGCAGGCAGGCGGATAAAATTATTTTCACTAAAAGGCAGAAGCAATATGCTTGATGTTGGTGGAATTGCAAAAGGAACTTATCAACTTGAAATCCTCACAGAAAATGCTACGCATATGGAGAAAATAATTATTCAGTAAAACGGTTAATAACAAAATTGGCTTCCGTAATTTGTTTTTACGGAAGCTTTTTATTTCAGTAACTTTCCGCAAACATAACCAATGGCTTTATTACCGTGGCGAACCGGCAAAGTTATCCGTATAGAAAATGAAACTGCATCTACCAAAAGATATTGGATTGAAATACCTGAGCTTGATGTTTTCGATTTTATACCGGGCCAGTTTGTAACACTTGATCTGCCCATTCACGAAAAGATAAATAAACGGCTACGCAGTTATTCCATTGCTTCCTGGCCAGATGGTACCAATATTTTTGAACTGATTATTGTATTGGATAAAAATGGCGCAGGTACCAATTATATTTTTGATGAAGTTACCATTGGCTCAG
>JBKJLT010000512.1:0-11400 GCA_046596765.1 Ferruginibacter sp.
GCGGCATGGATACCCGGTTGTAGCTGAAGACGGAAGTTACAATGCCTGGAGTTGGACGTTCAGGGATATTACCATTCAAAAAATATATGAAAAAAATATAAAACAAAGCGAAGAGCATTTTAGATTTATGGCTAACAGCATGCCCCAAAAAGTTTGGACGGCCGATGCTGCAGGCAATAAGAATTATTTTAACCAAACATTACTGGATTACACCGGGTTAACCTTCGAAGAATTAAAAGACAATGGCTGGCAAAAAGTAATTCATCCTGAAGACTGGGAAAATAATAAATCACTATGGGATGAATCTATAAGTACCGGAAAAGATTATGAAACCGAGAACAGGCTATTGCGTAAAGATGGGGAATATTTATGGCACCTTACCAGGGCAGTAGCTTTAAAAGATGATGACGGCAACATAAAAATGTGGGTAGGCAGTAAAACCGAAATCCAGGAGCAGCGCCAGCTAAAAGATGAACTGGAAAGAGCGGTTAAAAAAAGAACACAGCAATTACTGGAAGCTAATAAAGAACTGCAGCAAAAAAACAAGGAAGTAGAAGAGGCCAGGGGAAAATTAATGAGCGAATATTCCCGAAGCCTTATTGAAGCAAGTCTTGATCCGTTGGTTACTATAAATATGGATGGCAGGATAACCGACATGAACCAGGCAACTGTAGATATTACAGGTATCGCAAAGAAGCAACTTACTGGCAGCAATTTTTTCGAATATTTTACCGAACCACAAAAAGCACAGGAAATTTACCAAAAGGTATTTGCAAAAGGTGCTGTTATCAATGCTCCTTTAACGATTAAACATGTTGATGGCAAGCTTACCGATGTATTTTTAAACGGCTCGGTTTATAAAGATGCCAAAGCCAATGTGGCTGGTGTTGTAATAGTGGCCAGGGATGTTACAGAAGAGAAAAGGATTTCAACCGAATTAACCGAGGCTATTATTTTTGCAGAAATGGCAACTGTAATTGCAGAAGAAGCAAAAGTTAAAGCAGAACAGGCTACTCAGATAGCTGAAGATGCAGTAAAAGCAAAACAGCAGTTTTTAAGTAACATGAGCCACGAGATACGTACACCCATGAATGCCATCATCGGGTTTACCAAAGTAATTTTAAAAACAGAATTAACAGCCAAACAAAAAGAATATTTAACCGCCATAAAACTCAGCGGCAACTCACTGATTGTTTTAATAAACGATATACTCGACATGGCAAAGGTAGATGCAGGCAAAATGACCTTTGAAGAGATACCTTTTAAAATGTCTTCATCTATATCGGCCATGATACATTTGTTTGAAACAAACATTCAGGAAAAAAATTTAGAACTGGTTAAAGAATATGACAATAAAATACCGGTAGTTTTATTGGGCGATCCGGTGCGCCTGCACCAGATAATTTTAAACCTGGTAAGCAATGCAGTAAAGTTTACATCAAAAGGTAAAATTACCGTAAGCCTGCATTTAATTGATGAGGATGAAGAAAATGTTACCATCCAATTTTCAGTGGCTGATACCGGAACCGGAATACCCGAAGATACCAGGGAGAAGATCTTCGAAAAATTTCACCAGGCATCCACAGATACCAACAGGCTTTATGGCGGAACAGGATTGGGGCTTGCCATTGTTAAACAACTGGTAGAAGCCCAGGGCGGTACTATACAGGTAACAAGTGAAATTGATAAAGGCTCTGTATTTAGTTTTACTTTACATTTTAAAAAAACGGATGCCCTGGCAGAAGCGGAAATAGAATTGCCTGAACCGGATGCAGCAAATAAAAATATAAAAGTATTGGTGGTAGAAGATATTGCACTGAACCAATTACTGATGAAAACATTACTGGATGATTTTGGCTTTGAAAGGGATATTGCCGCCAACGGTAAAATAGCTATTGAAAAACTACAGGAAAAAAACTACGATATTGTTTTGATGGACCTTCAAATGCCCGAAATGAATGGCTTTGAAGCCACAGAACATATCCGCAATGTGATGCATTCAAAAATACCCATTATTGCCTTAACAGCCGATGTAACCAGCATGGACCTGGAAAAATGCAGGTCCGTTGGTATGAACGATTATATAGCCAAACCGGTTGACGAAAGAATTTTGTATAGCAAAATTGTGGGGCTGGTAAAAAAACCGGTAGAAAATAAAGTTATTCTTTCTGATACAGATACAACCGCTGTAATAAAAAAAACAAACTACACCGATCTTACCTATTTAACCGGTATAACCAGGTTGGATACAAAACTGATGATGGAGATGATTGAATTGTACCTGCAACAGACCCCCGTTTTAATCAACGGGATAAAACAAAGCCTGGCTGCCGGAGACTGGGACGGTTTACATGCAGCAGCACATAAAATGATCCCCTCATTTTCTATAATGGGCATTGGTAAAGACTATGAACTGATGGCAAAACAAATACAGGAATACAAGGGTAAGAAAAATGAGTTAAAAAAAATACAGGAACTGGCATTACAATTGGAGCATGTTTGCGGGGAAGCCTGCATAGAACTAAAAGAAGAATACAATACACTTAAAAATACGAGGCTATGAAATTAATCAGATATAATGTAATTAAATTGACAGCTGTCAGCCTGAGCTTGTCGAAGGCGGGTTCATTACATCAAACCGGGTTCGACAAGCTCACCCTGACAACTTTTCTAAATTGTCTACTTAATTACATAGCCCTAACAAAAACTGGAATAAAAAACACAAACGCATGACAAATGAAAACAAAATAAAACTTTTTTTGGTAGATGATGATGCACTGTTTTTAAAATTACTGGAAGTTGAATTTTTAAAGCATGGAGATTTTATTATTGAACTATTTTCAACAGGCGAACTTTGCCTTGAGCATTTAACACAAAACCCCGATGTGGTTATTTTAGATTACCACCTGGATGGTATTGATAAAAATGCCATGAATGGAATAGAAACACTGGATAAGATAAAGACTGTAAACCCCGATATTCCGGTTATCATGCTCTCATCGCAGGATAAAATAGATGTGGCCATTGATTGTATGCACCACCGGGCATACGATTATGTGGTTAAAAGCGAAACGGCATTCATGCGCCTGCAAAAAATAATCACTTCTATTTTCAGTTATAAAAAAATGGAAAAAGAACTGAACTGGTATATGGAGCGGATGTAAGTGGTGAGTGGTGAGTGGTGAATCGAGAGTGGTGAATCGTGAATAGTGAGTGGTGAAACGTGAGTGGCGGATGTTAAACCCATCCATGGTCTGACGCCTCGTCTGATCATGTTGATACTTTGAAAAGTAAACCCATCCATGGTCTGACGCCTCGTCTGACCATGTTGATGCTTTGAAAAGTAAACCCATCCATGGTCTGACGCCTCGTCTGACCATGTTGATACTTTGAAAAGTAAACCCATCCATGGTCTGACGCCTCGTCTGACCATGTTGATACTTTGAAAAGTAAAACTTTCCTGAATTTATTCCACTTTATTCAATAGCGCTTTAATCTTGTTTGTGATGGTTGACAATTCAAAGGGCTTTTCGAGTGTATCATCCGCATGGTAAACTTTAAAATCAGTCAGTAATTCGGGGCTTGCGGAGGTTAATAAAACAGGTATATTTTTACTGGCACGGTTTGCCTTAATACTTTTGCATACTTCTTTTCCATTATAGTTTCCAAGATTTACATCCAGAATAATTAAGTCTGGACTGTATTCCTCAATTTTTTGCATTAGTTCAACAGGGGATGTCAGGGAGATTGATTCATGCCCTTCCCGCTTAATAATAATACTAATTAAAAGAAGCAAATCAGCGGAATCATCTATAATGATTATTTTAGCCATAATATATAAACCTTCGCCTGCATTTGGGCTGGAAAAGTAATATACTACTAATAGGCCACTGCTTATATAGCAATGCAGCAGCCCATATCAGCAAGTGTGAATTTTGCAATTCATTTACAGATTTATGCAAATGGTAATTGCCCAAATGGAATAATTATTGCCTTTTACTGACTGGAATGCAGATAATTTATGGCTGATGAGATAATCCTCCGCCGCATTCAGTAAGTGCTAATGAAAATTAATCAGGAAACTACTACACCGCTCAATATACTTCTTGCAGACGACGATCTGGAAGACCGTATCTTTTTTGAAAAAGCATTAAGTGAAATACCCATAGCAACAAAGCACCGCACCGTAAAAAACGGAGACCGGCTTATGAAATACCTGCAAACAAATGAAGGGCCGCTGCCCGATGTACTTTTTCTTGATTTGAGTATGCCGCTTAAAACCGGGTTTGAATGTTTAGCCGAAATAAAAGAGAGCCATAAATTAAAGGAACTTAATGTAGTTATGCTTACCGCATCTTTTACCAGGGGCAATGCTCTGGAAGATATGCTGAAAAATACACTCACAGGAATGGGAGCCATGGATTACATACGCAAGACCGGCGATATAGAGCAACTGAAAACCGTTATACAACAAACACTCTCCAGTGTTTTAAAAAAAGCCAGTTAGGGTTAACAAAAAAAAATAAATCAAAGAATTGTTGCAGCATTTTTACATGCAGGTGTATAAGTTCGTGTGAATAATGCAAGTTATTTACCTAATTCTGTAATAATTAATAGGTGCAGTAAATCTACCTTACTATGTATTAACTCCTCAATTCATTAACTGCAAAAAACTCAAAATGAAATCAATTTTGCTTATTGAAAACAATGTTGATATTCTTGAAAATCTGTCCGAATATCTTGAGCTGGAAGGTTATCAGGTGCTTTCAACCAATACAGCACAGCGGGGAATTGAAATGGCTTTAGAGTATATGCCCGACCTGATCATTTGCGATATGCCCAGGCCTGGCATTGATGGACACGAAGTGTTAAGGATACTGGTTGATACATTGAGCATTTCGGAAATACCGTTTATTTTCTGTACAACTATGTGTGAAAAAAATAATAGATCAGATGCCCTTGCATTGGGTGCAGATGATTATATTATTAAACCTTTTGAGCTGGAAACCATATTACAAATGGCAAAAGGTTGTATAATGGCCGGAAGCAAAAGACAAAGAAGCACAGCATGAAGGATTCAACATTTAAACCAAAAAGTAAACCTGCTTTAAAAAAGCCTGGCAGCTTAAACATACTGCTGGCCGAAGATAACCTGCTGAATATAAAACTGATTAAGCTTTTGTTTGCACAGCAGGGTATTAAAATGCAGGTGGCTGTAAATGGTATTGAAGCAGTTGAAAAAATAAAAACAAATAATTTTGACCTGGTACTGATGGATATGGAAATGCCCCTTATGAACGGATACCAGGCAACCGGCATTATCCGGAATGAATTAAAAAATAATGTGCCCATCATTGCATTAACGGCCAACGCCCTTCCCGGCGAAAAGGAAAAATGTTTACAACTGGGTATGAATGATTATCTATCAAAACCAATTGATGCAGCCAGTCTTTTTAATACAATAAATAAACTGACCAGTAAAATTGTTTCAACAAAACCAACAATAATAAATTACCAAAAAAGCACAACAGTTTGTGATAAGGTATGTAATATGGATTATCTGCTGAGCGCAACCCATGGAAATACAGAAATCATCAATAATATTATGGATGTTTTTTTTAAAGAAACAAAAAAAGAACTTACTGTTCTTAATGATGCCATACAGAAAACAAACTATACCGGCATCAGTGATATCTCACATAAAATAAAATCTGCTTTTTCCATCCTTGGTATATCTGTACTGGAGCCCGTTTTTAGCGAAATGGAACAATTGAGCAGTAATACATCTTCTATCAGTAATATTGAGCTGCTGAACAGAAGGGTACATCTTGTTTTTAACCAGGCAAAGGCAGAAATGATGCCGGAGTGTTAAAATGGTGCATTTACAATCAAATAAATATCTGCTATACACAACACATCAATTCCGCAATATTTGCCGGTAAGGCGATAAGACGGTAAGTATTGAAATTTATTTTTTTCCTTAACAGCTTCCCAACAAAAAAAACTTTTGAGACAGCCTTTTAGTAAGCTATTTCGCCCTTTCAGGGCTGTTGCAGCATTTCTCTTTTAGCGACGGGCTACGCCCCTCGTTTATATATCTTACCCTTTCAGGGCTTTCATTTTACTACTTTATTATAGAATCATTATAACCAAAAATAATTTAACAAACTTAAAAGCCTCCGTTTTACCGGAGGCTTTTTGAGTGTATAGAGTATTTGTCTATTAATAATTCCGCAAGGTCATCTCTACCCTTCTGTTCTTGGCTTTTCCTGCAGCAGTCTTGTTATCTGCTATTGGTCTGCTCTCTCCATATCCTGCAGAAGAAAGACGGCTTTCAGCAATACCCTGGCTTACCAGGTAAGCTCTTACCGAAGCAGCTCTTTGCTCAGATAAAGTTTGATTGTATTCATCATTGCCAACAAAATCTGTATGTCCGTCAATCTGTAATTTAAAAGAAGCATTATCTTTTAAAATAGCAACCACATCATTTAATTTAGGAAACGATTTAGCCAGCAATGTTGATTTAGCTGTTTCAAAGAAAATATTTTCAGCGGCTATTTTAACACGCCTGATTATTTCTGCACTGATAACAGGGCAACCAAAGTTAGATGCAGGGCCTTTATCTAAAATACATTTATCCTCTTCATCATTCACACCATCACCATCGGTATCGGGTATAGGGCAACCCTGGTAACGGGCCAATCCGGCCACAGTTGGGCATTTATCCAACTCATCATTTACGCCATCACCATCAGTATCCGGTATCGGACAACCCTGGTAGCGGGCTAAGCCAAATACATCCGGGCATTTATCATCCCTGTCTGCAATGCCATCGCCATCTCTGTCGGGGCAACCTTGTAATGAAGCCGGGCCAGCTATATCCGGGCATCTGTCTGCCGCATCCAAAACACCATCTCCATCCCTGTCTAATACAACAGTTGCAGGCATTACCGGTGCTGTTACCGGTAAAATTTTATGGCCGGCACCAACTTTTAATGCAATACCAGCTCTTATCGTAGTTAAGTTCCAGGTTTCGGTTGTACGTGGGTTTTGACCAAAATAAGGGTGATAAGAAACGAAAGGCGAAACAACAAATTTTGTTTTGCTGGTTGATGCACCCATCATAAAATCATAGCCCATTCCTACCTGTCCTGTTATACGGGTTATTTGTGTATTATTTATCTCCCCCTCTACATCAGCCGGCGGCACCTGGTTAGGAAAAGCAGGATTAATGCCCTGTTTGTAAGTGAATGATTTTTCTGTTGTGAAAGCCATACGTGGACCTGCATAAATATAAAAACCATTTTTGAATGGGGCCAATAATAAACTTGGCTCTAAAGTAACATAACTCAAATTTGTTTCCAGGTCTGCCGGGCAATTACAGGCAGTTGTTTGCTGCTCAAATTTTCCCCGGCGGCTGTCATATCCACCTTGCAGCATAAAACCTAATACAGATTTGGCCGGGCGGTATTGAATAAGTCCGCCTGCATAAACACCAACACCTCTGCCTTTATGAAAAGTTGCAGGTGATGTAAATTCAGCATTAAGTTGTCTTGTACTTCCGTCAAAAAAGTTAACATTGGCAGCACCTACCACACCAAAATACCACGATGGTTTCGAATACTGCTGTGCCTGAACTGTTGTTTGCGTACCTGCGATTATAAAAGCACTTACAATAAGTGTTTTTATCAGCAGGCTCTTAATTGACCACGCATTGCGTGTTTCAATTTTAAATTTATTTTTAAATGTCATAATTATTTTGTTTTAAGGCTTAGAGATGATGTTTGTACTGGTCATAACAACTGCGCCATTCCTGGCAAGCATGCGTCCAACGGCAGTTGCATTTGAGTTCATAGTGATAGATGTTAAGGCCAGGATATTTCCCTGGAATGAAGTAAAGTCTCCAATGATAGCAGAGCTACCGGTTTGCCAGTAAATATTTTTTGCCTGTGCTCCACCAGAAAGTATAATACTTCCACCTGCACCACCTACTGTGGTAAAGGCTGATGCTATTTGAAATATCCAAAAAGCATCCGGATTTCCCTGGGCATCCAATGTAAGATTACCATTGGCAATGGAAAGTGTAGAAGTTGATTTATAAATTCCGGGGGCTAAAGTTCTGCCGCCCTGGTCGCCAGATACGGTAACCGGTGCCGGGGAAACTGCTGCTTCCGCAGCCAGATATGCATTGGTAAGATCAGTCTTAGCCTGAAGCAACATGGCTGGTACACCCGGAGGTGCAATATCATCAGATGCATAGATGGCTCCGTTAATAATTACTGCAGGAGGAAATCCGGTAACTGAAGAACGAACGCCGGGATAAATACCAACATCCAGGTTATTTATCACACTAAAACCGGCCTGGTTACTAATACCAACTCCGGCTAAAATCCCGAAACGGGCTGCTGTTCCAAGAACAACAGGGCCTTGTATACTTGTACCGGTAGTAAAGCTCCACACATAATTATTTGCTAATGGAGTACCTGCAACATTTTTAGCACCGGTAGTTATAGTAGCTGTATAAATAGTGCTTGTTAAAAGATTAGCAGCAGGTGTAAAAGAGGCTGTTGAACCGGTGTATGTTACCGTTCCTGCAACGGGTATTCCTGCCCTGCTTAAATTAAAGGTTGTAAAATTAATTGTCAACGGATCCATTGGCATGCTGAAAGTAGCGGTGATCACTTTGGTAAGTGGTACATTGACAGCATTACTGATAGGGTCGGTTGAAATTACTGTTGGTGCTATATTATTCCCTGTAGTGAAAGTCCAGGTATAATTATTTGCTAATGGAGTACCAGCAAGATTTTTAGCTCCCGTGGTAATGGTGGCTGTATAAACAGCATTGGGTGTTAATGCAACTGCAGGCACAAAAGAAGCTGTTGAACCACTGTAACTAACCGCTCCCAAAACAGCAGTTGCTCCCTGCTTAATGGTAAACGTTGTGGCGTTGATCGTTAACGGATCCATTGCCATATTAAAAGTTGCAGTAATGGTTTTATTTAATGCTACACCTGTTGCGTTGTTAGCAGGGTCGGTTGAAATTACTGCGGGAGAAACTGCAGTACCTGTTGTAAATGTCCATACATAATTATTTGCCAATCCAGTACCGGCAGGGTTTTTAGCACCTGTTGTAATGGTGGCTGTATAAACTGTATTTGCCAAAAGATTTGCAGTGGGCGTAAAAAACGCTGTTGACCCATTGTACGAAACTGTACCTGCAATAATTGTTGAACCTTGCATTAAAGTGAAGGTTGTTGCATTGATCGTTAATGGATTCATTGCTTCACTAAAAGTTGCACTGATCACTTTATTAAGCAGTACTGCTGTTGCATTGTTTACAGGATCTGTTGATATCACTGTTGGTGCAGTAAGCGTTCCTGTTGTAAAGGTCCATACATAATTACCGGCCAATGGAGTGCCAACTGTATTTTTGGCACCAATTGTAATAGTAGCTGTATAAATAGCATTTGGTGCTAAAGGAAGTATAGGTGTAAAGAAGGCCGTTGTGCCATTGTATGTAATTACACCTGCAACTACAGTTGATCCCTGCTTTACGGTAAATGTTGTTGCATTAAGCGTTAGCGGATCCATAGGCATGTTAAATGTTGCCGTTATTGTTTTATTAAGCGGCACACCTGTAGCATTGTTCAGCGGATCGGTAGTAATTACAATTGGCGATAATGTTGAACCTGTACTGAAAGTCCAAACATAATCTGCCTGTAATGCGTTGCCGTTTGCATCTTTAACTGCCGTAGTTACCCTGCCTGTATAAGTAGTGTTAACTGCAAGCGGACTTGATGGAGTAAAAGTTGCAACAGTACCACTGTAGGTAATTGTTCCAGCAACAGGCGCTGCGCCTGTTATGGTAAAAGAAGCCTGTGTGATGGTTGCAGGATTCATTACTTCATTAAAAGTTACCGTTATTACTTTGTTAAGCGCCACGCCGGTAGCCAGGTTAGCGGGATCGGTTGAAAGTACGAGTGGGCAGATGGAATTAACCTGCACAAAGTCGTCTTTTTTACAACTGCCCAAAAATGCGGCCAACGATAAGGCTGCAAAGGCAGTTGTTAATAATAGTTTTCCTTTTAGTTTCATAGATTGTTTTTTTTGTTTTAAGAATTAAATTATTCCTTGCAAAGGTCACACACATTTGTACCGCAAACGTTACAGAACCTTGTTAATGTGTTGTATCATTACCACATTCGCCATTACCTATATATTTAGCTCCCTGTGTCAAAAAAAAAGTGTGAATGATGCAATTTTTTAAAATAGTTATATAACAGCAACCTGCATAAAGGGCCCCACCTTTGTTATTATTAATTTAAAAAAAAATTATGCCTATACTTACAATATTATTGGTGCTAGTTGTTGTTGGGGTACTCCTTTGGCTTGTGAATTCATACATACCTATGGATGGTAAAATAAAAAACATCCTAAACATAGTAGTAGTAGTACTGGTCATCATCTGGCTGCTGAAGGTTTTTGGCTTGTTTAGTTCACTCACAAATCTGAACGTGTAAATGAAAGGCTTAAAAAAGATAAGCCTGGTATATGTTTTGCAGATTTTTGCAGTATTACTCATTTTTGCTTACTCCCGTCCTTCATCAGCATCAAAAGAAGCAATAACAGATAAAGTCTCCCCTACGGAGATAAATAAAATACCGGCAGCTAAAACTGGCAGTGATTTATTGCTAAACGGAACGATTAATGATTTGCCGATAAGATATTGGTAAAAGCTGGTGACTATTTTATAAAATCAGAAATACTGCAATTAAGCATTAAAGCATAATGGATGAAAAATTTAATAAAGCTACCACCAATCGTCCGCAGGGGAAGCGTACGCTGTATGCACCGTTGGTTACAATTGACCTTCGTTTCTTTATTGCGCAGATAAAACAAGAGGAACAATGGAAAAAAAATGACCGCAATTCCATAACCATTTTCAAATCGCTGGTTATGCGTATGGTGCTTATTGCTTTACACAAAGGAGCCGAAATAAAGCCCCATACTGCCATTGGAGCCATAAGTGTACAGGTTATTGAAGGAAAAATGCAGTTTACAACAAACGACCAGGTCATCAATTTATCCTCAGGTCAAATGCTTGTTTTACAGGATGGTATTGAACACAGTGTACTTGCAAATGAGGAAACAATTTTTTTATTAACCCTTACAACACAATGAACCTGCATATTTTTTTGCATGAACAATCACTGCCGGTTTATTGTTATACTTATAAATGCCGGTTTATTTAATGAACGCAAAATCAACCATAAATATTTCAGAAACAGACCTTATAACCGGAATGCTTAATAATGACCAGCATTGTTTTTCGGACATATACGACATATACGCTGCAAAGCTTTTCGGCATGATAATGAAATGGTCAAAGGAAGAACAAAA
>JBKJLT010000157.1:0-5498 GCA_046596765.1 Ferruginibacter sp.
TTCCTTATACACTTCTTCAATAGTTGCTTCGCAAACATCTTTACCGGCTTCGGTACTAATCATCCAGGCCGATTCGTGTATGTGATTTTGCACATAGCTGTGTATGCCGTAAGTATACCCTTTATCCTCCCGGATATTGCTCATCAGTCTGGAACCAAAAAAACCACCAAACACCGTATTCAGCACCGATACTTTCATAAAATCAGGATTATGGCGGTTTGGGAAAGGCCTTGCAATACGGATGGCTCCCTGTACACCTGCTGCATCGTTTTGTATGCGGTATTTTTTTTCTGCCGCAGGCGATTGAATAATTGTTTTAAGCTTATTGCTAAAAGGTTTTATTGAAAGATCGCCAAATGCATTGTTTAATTGCTGCTCAATATCTGCCGGTAGCTTGCCACTTACAAAAATTACGCACTGGCCATTAAGATAATATTGGCTGAAAAAATCTTTAAGCAACTGGCTGTTTAATGCATCCAGGTCTTCGGGGTTGGTGTATTTGCCATAAGGATGCTGTTCGCCAAAAACGTAAGCATCAATTAATCTCGTGGCTACAAAATCGCATTTCTGCAGGTTAACTTTAATCTTTTGTTTTGAATTTTGCTTATAAATATCCAGCTCGGCCTCACTAAAAACGGAATCGGTTATCATCTCCCGTACAACCGGTAATATAGCAGGTAACTGTTTACTTAAAGCAGAAAGAGAAACCACAGCGGTTTCATTTAAGCAGGAACGGTTGCAGTAAGCGCCATAATATTCAAACACTTCATTTATTTCAAAAGCACTCTTTGTTGATGTGCCATTCTTTAATAAATAGTTTGTGGCTGCTGCAACAGATTTTTGCTGCTCAAACCAATTACCGGCATAAAATACCAGCTCTATCTGTACCACTTCCTGTGCGCCGGCATCAATGGCGTAAACGGGTACAGCATTATCTAAAGTAAATTTTTGACAAGGTTTAAGCTGTAGGTTAAATTCAACGGCATCTTTTATGGGTGGGGCAGTTTTTCGGTTCATTGTTATCATCATTCAAATAAATTATTGAGTATATCAAATTTAGCAGGTAGTAATCTTGCCTGGTGATATACAGCAACGATGTAAATATTGTTGTTATGTTCTGTATAAATTACCCGGTATCTTTTAATTAAAATACGCCTGAGTTTAAATCCTTCTTCTTCAGAAATAAACATGCCTATTTGGGGTTGAGACCGGAGTTTTTTGGAGGATTGAAATATGAGATAAACCATCCGCTTTGCATAATAGACAGAATCTAAAGCGATATAATTTTTAATATCCAACAGGTCTTTTTTGGCCTGTACCGTCCAGATTATTTTTTGAACCATGATTCAATTACGGTTTCCATCTCTTCTTCTGAAATAACATTTCCTTCTTTAATATCTTTTAAACCGTTTTCGATTTTTTCAAGTAATATTATTCTGTCCAGAAGAATATCAATATCCTCAAACTTATCTTCGGGCATATCGTTTATCATTTTTAAAAGCCGTTCTTTTGTTATCATAAACTAAGTTTTTAAGTCATTTCGTACGTCAGAATTTATAATTATTTTATCAAATTTACAATTTAATTATCAGAGTAATAATACAGCGTGTTGCTGTTATTAACGTCGAAAATTATTTTGCATTCAGCCTTTATTTCATCTGCAGTAACAGCACGATACCGTTCCAGTTCCTTATTAATTAAATCAGCATCGCCCATCAGTTCATACATGGCCAAACTTGCAGCACGGTTGGTTATGCTCATGTCTTCAAAAGCCATCATACTCTCGGTTTTATTTTTCACTTTTTCCAGTTCACGCTGGCTTATGCCATCCTGCTGTAATTTTATCAACTCTTCATTAATAGCAGCTTCTGCATCTTCCATCTTTACTCCTTTTACTAATTTACCTTCAATGGTTAACAGGCCGGCATCGGTACTGCCCATGTGGTAACATTCAATATTACTGAACAGTTGCTTTTCTTTTACCAATGATTGAAACAGACGTGATGAACCTCCGCCGCTTAAAATTTCACTGATCAGGTCGGCGGTGTAATACCGCATATCGGTTCGGGAATAAATATGCCAGCATTTGTACAATGCATCCAGCGGCACATTAGTTTTTACTGTTTTTGATTTTGCTGCGGTTTGCTTTGGTTCTGCCGGCAGGTTGCGTACATATTTTTCGCCTGCGGGTATTGGTGCAAACCATTTTTCAGTTAGCCGCTTTACTTCTTCCACAGTAACATTGCCTGCAACAACCAAAATAGCGTTGCTGGGGTTGTAGTGTTTATTAAAAAATGCTTTTACATCATCCAGTGTAGCATTTTCTACATGGCTTAGCTCCGCACCAATCGTCATCCAGCGGTATGGATGAACGGTGTAGGTAAGTTCTCTCATCTTATGCCACACATCGCCATAAGGTTTGTTTATGTAATGTTCTTTAAACTCTTCGCAAACCACTTTACGCTGCACTTCCAGGCTTTTTTTGCTGAAGGCCAGCGATAACATACGGTCACTCTCCAGCCAAAAAGCAGTTTCCAGATTTTCGGCAGGCAACTGGCAATAATAATTAGTTAGGTCGTTAGTAGTAAAGGCATTGTTGTCACCACCGGCCAGCTGTAATGGTTCGTCATACGTAGGAATATTAACGCTGCCACCAAACATCAGATGTTCGAACAAGTGAGCAAAGCCGGTTTTGGCAGGGTTTTCATCCCTGGCACCAACGTCGTATATAACATTAACAACCGCCATGGGTGTACTTAAATCCTGATGAACCAGTACTCTTAATCCGTTGGCTATTTCAAATCTTTCAAATTGAATCATGTGCAAATGTACGGAGGAGAATATTATACCAAACTGAATTTCATTTTGGGCCAATGTAGCCAGGCTGAAATTCAAGCCAGGCTTATGTGCGGCTGACTTTTGGTAAATACCGATTGGACTGATTACAAAGTCACATCGGTATTACATCGCTCATTATATGAGCTTCATATTAAGCTGCAAAATCTGGGTTTAACGGATGCTTACCGTATTAATGGTAAGTTCTTTTAAAATGCCACTTCGCCTTATTATAACGCTCACAGCCTCGTATGGCTTTTGTAAAATGGTTTTATATACATGCATGTTAAGCGTAAAGTTTTTATTTACTGCCAGTATCTCATCACCAACTTTAAAATGTGCTTTATCTGCCGGCGAACCGGCAATTACATCCTCCACCATTATTTTGCCTGCGATAAGATAAATGCCCAGCCCGGTGTACGCATAATCAAAATCTTCATTAAAATGCGTGTTGGGCTGTAAATGAATTTCGTGGTTTGGATAATTAATTGTCATATTGAACCTGCGCAGCAGATCATTGCCTAAAAGCCCGCCGGTAAAGGGATAGGAGGTTACATTATAATCGTCTTTATACAAATAAGTTGGTACCGACCTGAATCTATAAGGCCCTATTTTTACTTCCCTGATGAGCGTAAGCCGCATTTGAAGCTTACCGCCCATACCTTCGGCCTGGGTAACAACGGGCTTTCGTTTGCTCAGCAGAATTCCGCTGTCTTTTGCAAATTTTTCACTTAACAATAAGCAAAGCCCGGCACCGGTATCAAAGTAAAAATTAAAACCAATTTTTTTACTTTCTTTTATATTAACCCATTGAATGGGTAAATTAGTAAATGCAGGATGTAAAACAGTTCCATCTTTTGGATAATCAATCCGTCCGGGGCTGTACACGTAAATCATACTGCTGTCGAAATTAATTTTAACAATATACCGGCTAAAGAAACTGAAACCGATGATACCATCTACTTTTTCGCCATAAACACTGGTTAATACCTCGTAATTGTTAACATGAAAATTAAGATGCTCAATTTTTAGTCCAGGCAGGTTAAGAGTTTGATCAAAAGCAAAGGAAACTTTACGTATTCCCCCAATGCCAGTTATGGTGGTATCACTTGGTTTTAAATGAATATTAAACTCGGCACAGGTAGATGAATCGAGAGAAATACCCCCGCTTCCTGTATCTAAAATAAAATTCAGCGTATCTGGTATATTTCCAAACCGGGCCTGTAACACCATTACGCCGCCGCTGAATTGTTTAAACGGAAATTGGGTAATAAGTTTTGCTTCCTTTTGGGGCAATATCTCCTGTGCATTGAGTTTTATAAGCACAAACAGCAATAATATGGTGAAGGAAATTTTTCGCATGCAATCTTCATTCGAATTTACAACCTATTGGATGTATTTTTGTTGTTTATTACACAAAAGGAGGAAGTATGGAATTAAATGACTTGTATCAAAAAGCACTCAGATTTGAATTTCTATCTGTAGAAGAAGGCATGTTTCTATTTGAAAATGCTGCTTTAACCGAATTAATGTTTGTGGCTGATGAATTGAGAAAAAAACAAGTGCCGCACGGCAAAGTTACCTGGCAGATAGACCGGAATGTAAACACCACCAATGTGTGCATTGCCAATTGCAAATTCTGCAATTTCTACCGCATACCCGGCCACGCCGACGCTTACATAACAGATATTGAAACGTATAAAACAAAGATTGAAGAGACGATAAAATTTGGAGGCGATCAGCTTTTATTACAAGGTGGCCATCACCCCGAACTGGGCTTAAGTTTTTATGTAAATCTTTTTGCAGCGCTCAAATCGCTTTACCCCAATATTAAACTGCACACACTGGGACCACCGGAAGTTGCACACATCACCAAATTGGAAAAAAGTACACACCGGGAAGTGTTGATGGCTTTAAAAGAAGCCGGTATGGATAGCCTGCCCGGCGCCGGTGCCGAAATTTTAACCGATAGGGTAAGGCGCCTGATAAGCAAGGGAAAATGTGGCGCACAGGAATGGCTGGATATTATGCATGAAGCGCATAAATTAAATATAACCACATCGGCCACCATGATGTTTGGCCATGTAGAAACGCTGCAGGAACGTTTTGAACATTTGGTAAAGATAAGAGAAGTGCAAAGCCGTAAACCTGCCGGGGCAAAGGGTTTCCTGGCCTTTATTCCCTGGACTTTTCAGGATGTGGATACGCTGCTGGCAAAAATACGTGGCGTAAATAATTTAACCACTGCCGAAGAATATATACGCATGATTGCCATGAGCAGAATTATGTTACCAAACGTTTTAAACATACAGGCGAGCTGGTTAACCGTGGGTAAACAAGTGGCGCAAATTTGCCTGAATGCAGGTGCCAACGATTTTGGCAGTATTATGATTGAAGAAAATGTAGTGAGTGCCGCAGGAGCACCGCATCGTTTTACCAGCACAACTATTCAGCAAGCTATTAAAGAAGCAGGCTTTGAGCCTCAGTTAAGAAACCAGCAATACGAATGGCGGGATATACCGGAGAGCATTGTTGAACAGGTTGTAAATTATTAACCCTTCGGCTACGCTCAGGATTGGGAGAACTTATATTAATATGATGAAAGAAAACAAACAAAAATTATTGCAACGTTTCAGAATGATTGGCATTGCAGAAGGTATTTC
>JBKJLT010000227.1:0-4583 GCA_046596765.1 Ferruginibacter sp.
GCTTTTATCTCCTGTATATTACTCACAATTTTTTCGTGGTAACTGTCTTTGGTGGCAATAAATACAACCGGCAAATTTTCATCTACCAGCGCAATGGGGCCATGTTTCATTTCGGCAGCAGGATAACCCTCTGCATGTATATAAGAGATTTCTTTTAATTTCAAGGCGCCTTCTAAAGCAATTGGAAAATTATAACCGCGGCCTAAATACAAGGCGTCGGAAGCTCCTTTATATTTTAATGCAATTGTTTTTAGCTCTTCTGCACTTTTTAAAATAGTATTTACTTTTTCGGGCACAGCTTCCAATTCATGCAACAGGTTTGTGTAGCGTTCGTCACTGATGGTTCCTTTTTCTTTGGCAATTTTTAAAGCCATCATCACCAGTACAGCAAGCTGCCCGGTGAATGCTTTGGTGGATGCAACACCAATCTCCGGGCCTGCATGTGTGTAAGCACCACCATCGCTCATACGGGCAATGGAAGAACCAACCACGTTCACAACACCAAAAATAATGGCACCGTTTTCTTTGGCTCTTTCAATGGCAACCAGGGTATCAGCAGTTTCGCCGCTTTGCGAAATAGCAATAATAATATCACCTTTATTTACGATTGGATTGCGATACCGGAATTCAGATGCATATTCAACCTCAACCGGAATACGGCAGAGTTCTTCAATAATATATTCGGCAAGCAGTGCTGCATGCCAACTGGTGCCACATGCAACGATGATGATTCGCTGAGCATTTTTAAAATGCTCGATATTATCCTGTATGCCCTTCATCGTAATTCTTCCTGCAGCAGCATCCAGTCTTCCTCTTAAACAATCGTGTATGGTGCTTGGCTGTTCAAAAATTTCTTTCAGCATAAAGTGGTCGTAGCCGCCTTTTTCAATGGCCGCCAGTTCCATATCAAGTTTGGTAACAAAGGGAGTAATTTTTTCGTTGCCCAGGTTTTTCAAGATCAACTCATCAGGCCGCACAATCGCCAGTTCATAATCATTTACATAAACTACTTCTTTGGTGTATTCCAGCATGGGCGATGCATCCGAACCCAGAAAATGTTCTCCTTTGCCCACACCAATAACCAGTGGACTTCCTTTCCGGGCAGCAATGATGGTATCAGGGCTATCGGCATCAAGCAACAAAATAACATAAGCACCGGTAACTCTCTTCAAAGCAATTCGTACAGCTTCTTCCAGGTCGCATTTATTATTGTTCTGGATATCTTCAATAAAATTTAAAAGCACTTCAGTATCGGTATCACTGGTAAAGCTGTAGCCCTTGTTGGTGAGTTCCTGTTTAAGCTGTGCATAGTTTTCAATAATACCATTGTGTATCATGGCAAGTTTGCCGCTGGCCGATGTGTGTGGATGCGCATTCCGGTCGCTGGGCTCACCATGCGTAGCCCAACGGGTGTGGCCAATGCCGGTATGTGCATGCAGGTCTTGCCCAAGAATAGCTTCTTCCAGTTCTGCAACCCTTCCTTTCTTTTTATAAATTTTTAAGCCGCTGTTCAGCAAAGCAACACCGGTGCTGTCGTAACCGCGATATTCCAATCTTTTTAATCCTGTAATAATAATCGGGTAAGCTTCTTTTGGACCTGTATAACCTACTATTCCACACATATTTATTTTATTTTTTTTTGAGCCCGGCGGCAATAATTCTATTAAACTTCATTGGCGTCGCACTCTTGTACTTTATCTCATAATTGAGCATTGAGCGAAGCCGAAATGTTATCAAAGCGACCGGGTAAATATTTATCGTGCAATTTAGCAAAAATGTATCTATTTAAGCATTTTACAGTCCAATCAATTAGTATTTTAATAGTGAATCTGTTTGAACCACATAGAACATAAAAACATAGGATTTCACATAGTTTTCTATGTGGTTTTCTATTGTTACCAGAATCTATGTGGTTCCCTTTATACATACAAGAAAACGGAGACATTGCTTTATTTTACAACTTTTAATTTAAATTAGAGTAATTAAATAAAACTTATGAAATATTTACTTTTCTTTTTTCTCATTATAGCAGGTAATAATAGAGTTACCGCCCAGGCAGAAGCTTCCGTCACAAAAATATTTATAGTTCGCCATGCCGAAAAGGAAAGCGGCAAAGATCCTGTATTAACTCCCGCAGGTAATATACGTGCAGGAGATTTAATGAGGGCTTTACAAAATGAAGGAATAAAAAAGATTTATGTAAGCCAGTACAAACGTACCCAAATGACGGCTGATAGTTTGCGTATTCAGTTTAATACAGACACGGTTCATTATACGGCAGATACTTTATGCGATAACCTGATCAATTCCATTATGCAGCACAGCGATTTTGGAAAGACAATTCTTATCATTGCACACAGCAATACCATTCCGCAAATTATCCGAAAATTTGGTGTAACCGATTACCCTAACGGCGATATACCCGATAATGAATTTGATAATTTATTTGTGATAACTTATAAGAAGGAAAAGGCAAAGTTGAAGAAGATGAAGTATGGTGCTAAATCGGGAACTTCTGCATCTATACAATAATTACAATAACACCCCGCTTAAAAAAAGATAAGCCACCGAAAAATAAATAACTATCCCCGTAACATCAACCAATGTTGCAACAAATGGTGCAGAGGATGTAGCCGGATCGAATTTTAGTCGTTTTAAAAATATGGGTAACATAGAACCAGCCAGTGTGCCCCACAATACAACTCCCAAAACAGAAACACCGGTAACCATTGCTAAAAGAAAAGTATGCCCACCATAAAGATGCGGCTCAATATAACTCCACATATAAGTACGTAAAAACCCCACCAGTCCTAAGATGCCGCCTAATACCAATCCACTTTTTATTTCTCTTTTTAAAATGGTAAACCAATCAGCAATTGTAATTTCGGCCTTTGCCATGGCCTGTATTATTAAGGTAGATGCCTGGCTTCCGGTGTTGCCACCGCTGGAGATGATGAGCGGAACCAGCATGTTTAGCACCAGCACTTTTTTAATTTCATCTTCAAAAAAACTCATGGCGCTGGCAGTAAATAATTCGCCCACAAACAAAATAACCAGCCAGGGAGCCCGCTTGCGTATCAGTTTCCAGAAGGGCATATCTAAGTAAGGCTCATCTAATGCTTCGGTACCACCAATCTTTTGTATATCCTCACTATATTCTTCTTCGGCTACCCATAGTATATCATCAATGGTAACAATACCCAGTAAAATATTATTTTCGTCTGTAACGGGTAAAGCCACCCGGTTGTTCATTTTAAAAACTTCGCTGGCCATTTCCTGGTCATCGGTAACATGTAAAACAATAAAACGGCCATCCATCATATCTGCCACTTTTGTATCTGGCTCAGCCAATATAAAATCACGTATCCGTATATCGTCCAGTAATTCTCCTTTTTCATTAATTACATAAAGCACATCAATGGTTTCGCTGCCACGGGCATGTTTGCGTATGGTTTGAAACACTTCGGCTACGGTATTTTCTTCATACACATATACATAATCGGGCGTCATTATCCTGCCCATGCTGTTCTCAGGATAGCCCAATAATTCAAGTGTTACAATGCGTTCATCGGGGTCAAGGGTCTTTATAAGATCCCGTACAATACTGGTGGGTAATTCTTCCAGAAAAGCAACACGGTCATCAGCCGGCAGTTCATTCAGCAACTCCGTTGTTTTAATAACCGGTAAATTCTTTATGATTCTTTTCTGGGTGGGTAATTCGATGATCTTAAAAACGCTGGCTGCCCGGTGAATGGAAAGCAGTGAAATGATTTGACATTCGTAATCTTCATTTTCGTAGATCAATTCTGCCACATCACTGATATTCTGGTCATTCAGAAATTCCTGTATGGTCAGTTTATCTTCAGAAGCGATTACTTCTTCAAACTGCTGTTGTATTGATATTTCGTCCAGTTCCGGCGACATCGGTGCTTTTGTTATTAAATTGCATTACAATTGTGGCGCAATTTAACCCATTTATCTTTAAGCAAATGTTATGCTGAAGCCTTATTTATTCGTTGATGTTACTGCCGCAAAGGGGAGGGGAGTTTTTACCCGTGAACGAATACCGGTCAATGCGGTTGTGGAAATAGCACCGGTAATTGTTATGGAACATAAAGACAGGGAGCACCTCGATAAAACCTTACTGCACGATTATATTTTTGAATGGGGAAAAGCTAAAGATAAATGTGCTATGGCACTTGGCCTGATACCCATTTACAACCATAGCTACAAAAGCAACTGCGAATATTTTATGGACTTTGAGGATGACTCTATAATGGTAAAAACGGTAAGGGTTATTGAAAACGGCGAAGAACTTACCATCAATTACAACGGCGACTGGAATGATGGGAAGAAGATTTGGTTTGATGTGAAGTGAGATGGTGAAGCTACTGACGAGGCGAAGTGATTCTCAATTTCTATCTTTTAAAAATAAAAGCTAAATTTGTGTAAACATAAAACAATGATATTAGTATTAGAAAAAGGCGCAACAAAAAAGCAAATGGAACAGCTTAATAAAAAGTTAAGTCATCTGCCCGCCCGTAAAAAATTAGATGCCAAAAAATACTGCGGTGTAATAAAAC
>JBKJLT010000384.1:0-2983 GCA_046596765.1 Ferruginibacter sp.
GCCATTGTATTTGCTAAGGCCCGATAGCGTTACATCATAACTGAAGGTAAACTGTACTTTTTTTACCTCAACCCCTACCATGGGCACAATAGCATCACCCAAACGGTAATAAACACCGGCTAGTAACTGCGACTCACCAAATTGAGAAAGGTTATAATTTGCGTTAATGCCAAAAACCAGATCTGTAGCCCTTGCCTGTGTTGAAAAATAAGCATTGGGATTAATGATAACCCTATCGTTGACTTTTAAAATAGCATTTACAAAACCAGTTTGTCTTATGGGAATACGGCCGTTAACTGTATTATCGCCAAAGAAAGTTTCTTTGGGCCTGTTAACATGCTGTAATGAGTAGCCTGCGTTTACGTATACATTTTCATCAGGAAAATAAGCGTAGTTCATACCCACGTGCATATCAAAATAGCTTACATTATTATTTACAAATCCATTTTTTGCCTGTGATGGCGCAGCTCCATCAAAAAACTTTCCTTCAAACTGATCGGGAAAAGTAAGCTTACTTTGGTTTACACTTTTATTTGCCCAGCCTATATTAAAACCCGCAGATAGTAAACTGCTTAAGCCAAGCATTTGGTGATAAGCTACAGAGCCATAAATTTTTGTACTGGTTAAACTTCCCGTGCCTGCCTTGTCATTTAATATCATACCGCCCAAACCAAGCCAACCGTTTTCAAACTTATCTCTTAAAACCTGTGCATCGCCAAATACACTGATGGTTTTGTATGGCACTGTCATTACCGTGCTCCACTGGTTACGGTAATTGGCACCAATTCTATAATCAGCATCCGGTATAAAACCTGTGTTAGCCGGATTGGTTGCCAGGGGCGAATTAAAGAATTGCGAAAAATGTAGATCCTGAGCCCAAGAAGATGCAACAGGCAACAGGCAACAGGCAATGCACAGCATTCTGCGGACAAACAATAATATTTTTATTTTTTTAATCATGCTTTTTTTATCGTGAGTGGTGAGTAGTGACTGGTGAGTTGGTTGCAAAAATCTTTCCAATCCTCAATCAATCCTCAATACAAAAAGTTATTACCAAATATTTATTATCAACCTAATCTTCGCTTTCATTTTCTACATTTCCTCCCTTTTAAAAAATAACCCATGCAGATAATACTAAATCGTTCTTCACTTCTATCTTCCAGTTCCCTCTCCTTTGGAGTTCCTGCTAAGGAACGAGCGTAGCTCATGGGGTAAGGCCCGGCTCTTATCTCAACAAAGTAATATCACCCGTTTTTCTCAATTTCTGCCCATCTGTAAATTCTACATCCAGTGTATATGTGTAGACGTCCATTGGCTGCAATGCTCCTTTAAAAAAGCCATTCCATCCCTGGTTCCTGTCGGCTGTTGCAAAAACCACTTGTCCCCAGCGATTATAAATTTTCCAGTTCATAGTACCAATTCCAAAACCTCTTACCATCACAATTGCGTTATCAGCAAAGCGGCCCGGTGTAAATGCAGTGGGCACATCAAGCAGCGGCACAATAACAATAGGTACATCCTGTGTAAGGCTATCCACACAATTAACAGCATTGTATGCATACAACGTAGCCTTAAAAGTGCCGGTTGTATTGTATTGATGAACAGGATTTACTGCCGTAGAAGTTTCCCCATCTCCAAAATTCCACAAATACCTGTTTGCCCCAATTGATAAATTATTAAACCTGGTAATAGCGTTTACTTGTGGAGGGTTGGGTGTCCAGTCGAACCTTGCTATCGGATTCGCAAATATGGTAATGGTAAAATAAGCTGATGTATCCCGCTTGTTACAGGTACTGGTATCAATTGCAATCAACCTTACATTAAAGGAGCCAGTTGAGTTGTAAGTATAGGTAGGCTCAAAATCTGTTGAAATATCGCCATTGCCAAATTCCCATTGCCATTCTGTTCCGCCCAGAGACAGATTTTTAAACTTAAGGGTGAAAGGGACACAGCCACGTGATGGTGCAGAAAAAATGGCTTTTACATTGGGACTGATACGTAGCGTTTTTACAGCAGTATCGGGTGCATTACAAAAGGTAGTATCATCTACTATCAATGTAACTATATAACTGCCCGTTGATGCATAGGTATGATTTACGGGAACGAAACCTGCCCTTACTTTTGGGGTATTATCTCCAAAATCCCAAAGAAAACTCTGGCTGGTATAGGTAGGCACCGTGGCCACGGTTTTATTAATAAACTGGTATCGTAAACTGTTACAGGAATCTAATTTAAAAAAGTCAAATTTTGCATCAATATTATTGTTACCAACTCTTACTTTAATTTTTGCAGTGTCCGCAATATTACAGGTTGCTGAATCTATTGAAACCAATGTTAAAATATATTCGCCAACTTGAGTGTAAGTATGAGAAGAAGAATTATTAGGTGCAAAAGTTGTATCTATACGGGTATCGAACTGGTCGCCATAATCCCAAATATACATTTTACCGTTTGCCAGCGTATCAGTAAACTTTACAGTTAAGGGCACACAGCCAATGGTATCAACCACACCATTTATTGTTGCCTTAACGCTTGCGCCAATGCCGGCAAAATTCATTTCTATTTTTACTGCGGCTTCGTTACAGCCATTTCCACCAGCGGTGTTATTGGTGCCAGACCAAACACCCGGTGTGGTAAAAAATAACCTTCCACCATCGCCACAGGCACAAACTGCCTGATAAATAATTCCATTGGCATCAAAGCGGCTGGTACCGCCATCCACATGATCGCCAAAACCGCCATTTTGGCCAAAATGAGTTCCAAAAAGCTGGCTACGGGCATTTTTTTCCAGCACAAAAAAGAAAAGGTCCTGGCCATCAGCCGGAGGAATTCCCGGTAATGGATTTACCTCGGGCAAACCGCCAGTACCCGCCGAAGGATATCCTTTTTCAATATTAATTCCGCCACCCCAGCCAGATACATATACGTTCTGGCAACGATCAACTAAAAAAGCAATGGGTGACAGGTTGGGTACTGCTGAGTT
>JBKJLT010000398.1:0-3329 GCA_046596765.1 Ferruginibacter sp.
AAAAGATTGTAAATATTAAGTTAAGTAAACAGGAGGCACTCTGATTTCCTGTAGTGAATATTCCTGTCTTTCAAATAATCCAGCATAAAATTAAAACAAGCTTCATCTTTACCAACCAACTCCGGTGGAAAAACTCCTTTTGCAGTGAATAGTTTTTCAATCAACATATTTAATGCGGCAGTACAGGTGTAACCTGTGGTTCGGCTCATAGATGATGTTTGTGTTCCTGCATCATATTCATCATACAGGTCGTAGCAAATTGTTTTTTCAACATCACTTATTTTAATCTGCATCAATGTAAACTCTTCTTCTGTTTCTCCCAGTTTCCATTGATCAAAAAGCAGCGATGAGGTAAATTCCAGCGGAGAAATTTGTTGCCCTTTAAAAGAGATCGGATCTGGTTTTAAAAATCCTGCCTTTATTAATCCCTTCATCAAATCAATATGCCCGGGATAACGCAAAGTTTTTTCTTTCATGTTGGGAATATGGCCCATCGTAAATAAAATAGAACGCAAACCATCCGTATTAAAAGATTCGAGGGTTCCCACATTTTCAAAATCTATCAGCTCTGCATCGCTGAGGGCAGGTTTGGTTAAAATATGACTGTTCTCTACATAACGGGCCGGCCTTGTGTATTCTTCCAGCACATCAATGGGAGAGAAGGGTGCTTTGTATTCAAAAGGCAAAACTCTTTTCTTCGGCAACCCGCCAACCAAACATTCAAAGGCAGTAATTTTCATCCGTTCATTGTGATAACCCAATATTAAATTACTCATACCTGGTGCCACGCCGCAATCAACAATGGCCGTTACCTGTTTTTCTTTTGCCAGCGCATCCAGCTCCAGCGCATTCTCCGGAAAGAAAGAAATATCAACCACACTTTTTTGTGCGTTGATGATTGATTCAAGCGTTTTATATCCCATAAAACCAGGGACTGCACAAATCACAAAATCAAAATTGGCAAGCAGGGAATTATACCTGCTGTAATCGCTCAGATCAGCTTTGACCGTTTTGATTGTATTGTTTTTTTGACTCAGGAGTTGTAATGCATTATCATTTACGTCAAAGGAGGTAACGTTGTATTTTCCGGCCAGGTCAACAGCCATTGCACGTCCAACCATCCCGGCACCTAATATTGCTATTTGCATAAAATTATTTTTTAAATTTTTTTTAAAATAAGTGAAGCAGGCTTAATGTATGCTGTCAGCCTGAGCCTGTCGAAGGCGGTGTCACTAAAAAAATGGGCAATCCGGCTTCGACAAGCTCAGCCTGACACCCTGTTTATGTAAGAGTGGCTTTATGTTACGCAGTACCATTCATCATAATGGAGATATAGGCTGAGAGCCTGTAGAAATGTGCGTATGATATAATTGCTGTCAAGTGGTAAAGCTATTTATTTTTTGTTTATGCAAGCTACCGGAAAAGTGATTATCAGGTAAAGCATCGATTTATAAAAAATTAATAAAAGCTGCAATTTTTAAATATTTTATTCAGGGTATTCTTACATACCAGAGAATAAAGCTAAAATCTGTTTATTTTTTAGTGTTTTCACCCTGGAACGTGCAAATGATCATAGGCTGATGGTTTTGTTCATAAAAAATCAATTGTTTGTAAACTGCTGCCGGTAAATCTGATGCATTAAAACGTAGAAACACGATTATGCAGCTATTCTTGCTAAGATAAACTACCCTTTTTTTAAAATAGATAGAAATTTATCTACACGGATATACTAAAACCGCAAATTCTGCGTACTATAATTTACAGTTTCTTGCTTTTAGCAGAAATCCACCTATTCTAAAGAAATTCCAATCCTGATGAGAAAAAATCTATTCCTGACCACGATCTTAGTTTTTATTTCTATATCCCAAATTGCTGCACAGCAAAAGCCTTACATGCACGGCCTTTTATCACAACCACGGGGAAGTTTTATTAAAACAAATCCGGCCAAAACTTCGGGTGCCAACCCAATAGAAGCCGGCTTTAGCGGCCAAAGCGGTACGGGTGCCAATATTGATGTGGTTTACCACCGCGTTGACTGGACAATTGACCCCCGTACAGCTACCAATATTATTACCGGAACAGTAGTAACTTATTTTAAAACCATTGCTACCAATGTATCTGCCATTACCATGGATTTAAACAATACAAGTTTTAACAATGGTTCGCTGTCGGTTACCCATCATGGAAACGTTTGTACAAAATCGTTTACCGGCAATGTATTGAATATTACATTGTCCTCTGCTATTGCAGCTATCAATACATTAGACTCAATAGTGATAAACTATTCCGGCGTGCCTCCAATTGTAGCAGGTGCCGCACAGGGTTATCAAAAAGGTACAGGAACTCTGGGTGCTTCGCCCAACCAATATACGGGTTCACTTTCAGAGTCGTATGAAGATCGTGACTGGTGGCCTTGTAAAGCCGATATGCAGGACAAGATAGATTCGATGGACATTAATGTTACCGTACCCTGGATTTTAAATGCAAATACAGATACATTCTGGGTTGCCGCCAATGGCCGCCTGTACGATTCAACCATTACGGGTAACAACCGCACTTTCAAATTTAAAACACGTTACCCCATTGCATCTTACCTGGTAGCGGTGTCTGTTGGTAAATTCACCCGCTATCACCGCTCCGTTACTATTAACGGAACCGTTGTACCGGTGGTGTATTATATTTTAAGAAACACAGCGAGCCATGCAACCAAAGTAGCCGCTATGGATAAAATAAATCCGGTGGTTGACAGTCTGAGCAGGCGATGGGGCGATTATCCTTTTAAGCTTGAAAAGCATGGATTTTATGATGGATTGAATGGAGCCGGCGGCATGGAACACCAGACCTTTTCGGCCATTGCCAATGGCTCGCTTACCAGTTTACCCACGCTTGTACATGAACTGGCGCACCAATGGTTTGGCGATAATGTATCTTTTGCCACCTGGAACGACCTGTGGCTGGCTGAAGGGCCTGCCCGTTTTGCAGAGGCCTATGCTGCTGAAAAAGTGCCTGCACTCGGATATACGGCAGCACAAGTACAAACAATGAAAAATACCTTAAAGACAAATGCCCTGGGATATACCACCGCAAGCGCTTGGATACCCAATGCCAACATGGCTACATCTGACCTTATATGGAGCAGCACCTATGGCAGCACCGTTTATGAAAGAGGTGCCATGATAATAACCATGCTGAGGGCATTGGCCGGGGAAACAAAATTTATAGAGGCAATGACCAGTTACCAGATTGCACTTGCAGGAAAATCGGCAACTACGGATTCCCTGAAAAATCATTTTAATGCAGCATTGGGAGTTGACATCAATGAATTTTTC
>JBKJLT010000409.1:0-5543 GCA_046596765.1 Ferruginibacter sp.
TTATTTTTTGCTGCCAGGTTTACTTTCATTTTATTTTAAAATAACCGGTATGATACATAATATGCTTAAAGACAAAAGCACCAAACTTTTTATTTTACTGGCTGGCATATTTATAACCAGTGCTTTATTGGCAGAAGTGATTGGCGTAAAAATATTTTCGCTGGAAGATACGGTGGGTGTGCCCCGTGCAAACATTAATTTGTTTGGCAGTCCATTCAGTTTTCATTTAACTGCGGGGGTTTTGTTGTGGCCTGTGGTTTTTATAATGACGGATATCATCAACGAATATTACGGCACAAGAGGCGTTAAGTTTTTATCTTACCTAACTATTGGTTTAATTACCTATGCATTTCTCATCTTTACAGGTGCCATCAATCTTTCGCCTTCCGAATATTTTAGTGTTGGTAATGGTATTGACAAACCAGATAATGCTTTCCGCGGAATTTTTGGGCAGGGTATGTGGATTATAATCGGTTCTATGGTAGCTTTTTTGGTGGGTCAGGTGCTTGATGTGCTCATTTTTCACCGCATAAAAAAAATGACCGGCGAAAAAAATATCTGGTTAAGGGCAACCGGCTCTACATTGGTATCTCAATTGGTTGACAGTTTTGTGGTGCTTTTTATTGCCTTTTATGTGGGCAAGCGCCTACAAACCGGCCAGGGCGAGCCTTGGAGCATGCACCAGGTTTTGGTTACCGGCACCGGTAATTATATATACAAATTTGCAGTAGCCATACTGCTTACCCCCGTAATTTACGGGGTACATGCCTGGATAGAAAAATATCTGGGTAAAAACCTGGCCACCGATATGAAGCAATCTGCCATGGGCAATGCCTTACCCATAACTGCCGAAGAGTTAGGCGAACCGGCTTGAGGTATTAAAGCCACATAAGCCCTTTAATATTGATTATTAAGATTTTACAAGTAGCTAAACTCCCGAAAGCCTGCCGATAGGTAGGGGGAAGCTTTCGGGAACATCCGAAAGTCTCCTGCCGATAGCAGGAAGCTTTTATAACCTCCGGAAAAGCTGCTGCTGGTAGCGGGGAGCTTTCCGGAACACCGGAAAAGTTGCTGCCGGTGTCAGGAAGCTTTCCGGAACACCGGAAACGCTGCTGCCGATAGCGGGAGGCTTTCCGAAACACGGGAAAGGTTACTGCCGGTGGCAGGAAGTTGGTAAGTTATATCAAACGTAAAAACAGCTCCAATTTCTTATGATTGTACATTTTCAGCCCCCCAGAATTAGCTACTTCCTTATTTTTTCAGTAACTTCATCGCTCATCCCATCACCCACATTAAAGCATGAAGAAAATTTACCAAATCAAGGTCTTCTTTCTATTTAAAAATAATGTACGGACTTTATTGGTATGTTTATTTTTATGCTGCCAGCACTTTTCAGCATTTGCACAGTGCCCGCCTAATATAGATTTTGAGGAAAGTACTTTTAATGGGTGGAAATTATATACCATGAACGATTTTTATGGTCCTGCAACTTTAATAAATCTTGCCTTAACACCACCTATTGCCGGAAGGCATGATATATTATCTGATCCTCCGGGAAATGGGCTCGACTTTTACGGCCTGTTTCCAAAAAATTGTCCTAATGGCAGCGGACATTCTGTTAAAATAGGGGCTGATGTACTGGGAGGACATACCGCAGAGAAAGCTTCTTACACTTTTACAATACCTGCAGGCCAGAACACTTTTAATTTAATCTATCATTACGCAATTGTTTTAAATGATGCTGGTCATGCAGCCGACCAACAACCAAGATTGTTGATAGAAGTTAGAAATGTTACTGATGGCTTGCCATTACCATGTCCATTACCCCCAATTGTTGCTACAGGTAACCTGCCAGGATTTCAAACTTCAAACTTTCCAGCAAATGGTCAACCTGTAAGGTTTAAACCGTGGGGTGCAGGTAGTGTATTACTGGATAATCTTGCAGGAAAAACAATTGAACTTTCGTTTACTACAACGGGTTGTGGCTTAACTAATGGCACGCATTTCGGATATGCTTATCTTGATGTAAATACAGAATGTGGCAGTTCATTTGTTGGTGCTGTTTTTTGTCCGGATGATGCTTTTGTTAATGTTACTGCACCTTATGGATATAGTACATACACCTGGTATGATGATGTTACTTTAACAAATCAAATTGGCATCGGACAAACTATAAATTTTACACCACCACCTCCGGCAGGTACTATAATTTATGTAAAAATGGATCCATACCCAACTTATGGTTGTACCATTGTGTTAGCTGCCGAATTATTAGACACCCTAACTATACAATCTGTTGCAGGGCCCGATCAACTATCTTGTCAAAACGCACCCGTTCAGCTTGGTGGGCCGCCCAGGGCAACCTATATTTATTCCTGGAGTCCGGTCACGGGTTTAAATGACCCTAATATAGCAAACCCAATAGCCACGCCCTCAGTTACAACAGAATACGTGGTTACCACTACCAGTGCCGGAGGGGGCTGTTTAACTACTGATACTGTTATTGTTGAAGCTGCAGTATTAGATACAACATTAAACGTTACAGGTCCGCTTACCGGATGTATAACGGCATCTAACCCAACTGTTTTAACAGTTAATGGGGCAGATAGTGTTCAATGGTATCGTAATAATGTTGCCATACCTGCAGCAACCGATACTTTTTATAATGTAATACAAACCGGTATTTATCATGCCACCGTTTTCAGTTTTGTTGGTTGTGATTTAAATACAACAGATATCAGCATCACGGTAAACCCAACCCCCGTTGTTGGTTTTACAACCAATGCACAAGACCAGTGTTTTAACGGCCACCAGTTTATTTTTACAGATACCAGTTCCATTGCATTTGGAACCATGACTTACACCTGGGATATGGGCGATGCCAGCCCTTTATTAAATACGCAAAATGTAAGTTATAGTTACGCACTGCCCGGTACTTACATTGTTAAGCAATTAGTAGTTTCTGATCAGGGTTGTACCGATAGTGCATTTTATACCGTGAATGTTTTTGATAGCCCTGTTGCCGCTTTCGACAGTGATATAAAAGGAACCTGTTTTAAAAACAATAAGTTTGTGTTTACCAACTCAAGCACACTTGCAGTTGGCACTATGAAATATCTTTGGAATTTTGGAGATGCTCAAACAGATACAACACGTAATGTAACACATGCATATTCAGGGCCTGGTACATACACAGTAACACTTACTTCTACTTCTGATAAAGGTTGCCCCAACGATTCGGCTTTTGATGTTACGGTTTATCCCGAGCCTGTGGTAGGATTTGACGAACCCAATGCTGCACAATGTTTTGGCAACAACCAGTTTAATTTTATTAACAGCAGTACCATACTTACCGGTAGTATGGGCTATGCGTGGTATCTGGGCGATGGTGCAACAGCGGCCACCCGTGATGTAACACATAGCTATGCAGGGCCGGGATCATTTACGGTTAAGATGGTTGTATTATCTGATAAAGGTTGCCCCAACGATTCGGCTTTTGATGTTACGGTTTATCCCGATCCTGTGGTTGGGTTTGACGAACCCAATGCTGCGCAATGTTTTGGCAACAACCAGTTTGATTTTATTAACAGCAGTACCATACTCACAGGCAGCATGGGCTATGCGTGGTATCTGGGCGATGGTGCAACAGCGGCCACACGTGATGCAACACATAGCTATGCAGGGCCGGGATTATTTACGGTTAAGATGGTTGTACTATCTGATAAAGGATGTACCGACAGCATCAGCAAAAACTATAAGGTAATTAAGTATGCCATTGCAGATTTCAGGGCAGATCCTGTTTGCACCGATATACGCCTGCCGTTGTTTAACAGAACTATCAATACCTCGCCTTCTACCTTAACCTATTTATGGGAATTTGGCAATGGGGCTACATCTACATTGCAAAATCCGGTTTATAGTTATCCTGGGCCAGGCAATTATACTATCCAATTAACAGTGAGCGATGTAAATTGTCCGCAAACCACATCTGTAAAAACACAGAACGTAGTTATAGATGCGCCTGCACCCGGCACCCGTTATGCCGATGTAGAAGCTGTGATGAATTTTCCGGAACAATTAAAGGCAAGGCAAATTGGCAATACGGTTTTATGGACACCTTCTGCTAACCTTGACCGGCCCACCAGTTACAAACCCAGCTTTAAAGGCCTTACATCTCAACTTTATTATGTGCAGTTAAAAACACGTACGGGTTGTTTAACGGTGGATACACAGTATGTGAAGATCAAAAAGAAAATAGAGATTTATGTACCTGCAAGTTTTACACCAGATGGTAATGGGCTGAATGATTACCTGTACCCGGTATTAATGGGTTTTCAAAAATTAAATTATTTCCGTGTATACAGCCGTTGGGGTAAAATGCTGTTTCAAACGCAAAGCGAAAAGCCCGGATGGGATGGGAGTGTTAATGGAGATAAGCTGGCAATACAAACTGTTGTGTGGATGGTAGAGGCTGTTGATGTAGATGGCGTAACCCACAAACGGAAGGGAACTACTGTAATACTTAGATAACATTAGCTGGTTAATCGTCAATTAAAAAAGCATCCACCAACCGGCGGATGCTTTTTAATAAAAGAAAGAATTACTATTTTAGAAAAACAATATTATTATACCAAATATAATTTCATAATAGGCTAATGTGTGTTGGCTGAAATTATGTGCTATGGCTTTAGCGTAAGCATTTGGTAAATACCGGTTGGCCTATCTAAAAAAGTACAATCGGTATTACATCAGCCTTCTTCTCATAGCATTAGCCGATTTTTGTCTTTTTTGTAAATTCCACAAGTCCAGGTGACTGAATATGCGTTTGTTGTTGCAGATATTCAAATCAACTGCAAGCGTTTCTTTTGTTTCTTTTAATAATTCTTCCAGGTCTTTTTTACTGAGAGGTGTACCTACACCCATTGCTTCACTTTTCATATTTCTGTTTTTATTCATTACGTTATAATTCCTCTTAAAGTCAGGCCTTGTAGTCTGGCAGGGAGTTTTAGGGCAAACAGGAGGTTGTAAAAACCAATATCTATCGCGGTAGTTCTGAATTGCGGCGCAAAGTTAACACCGATATGGTTGATGGCAATGTAAATACGGTTGTTTTACCTTAATGAATTGTTAACGGCGAAGCCTAATCTTAAACCCAGATTTTGCAGTTGAAATCGTAGCGAGGGTTTTAAATACAAAACAGATAAGGGTTTCAGGTTGTTTTTTGGATGAAAGCATAGTGAACTGTTTTGAATTCAAAAAATGTTCTGAAAGTCTTAGCTGTGAAGGATTTAGAAGCTATATTAGATTTTTACTGCAAAATCTGGTTTTAATCCTTGTAGAAATCTATCTACCATCTATTAATATTCAAAATTTACTAGGTATTAATACCTGAAAAACGCATTTAACGTCATTATTTTTTTTTTGACACAAAATATATCTAAACATATCACGTTAAAGTGGTGAAAACAATATTTTATACAAAAATCCAAAAATGATGAAAATCAAAATTTTTGCAATGTCTTTCTTAATGATTGGCTTTGCTG
>JBKJLT010000417.1:0-3819 GCA_046596765.1 Ferruginibacter sp.
TTACGCGGTACACATACATACATGCCCCTGAGTGCATTAATGATCATTCCCATGGGTGAACCGCTATGCCAGATACCTTCCAGCCTGTGGCCACGGGTGCGTACAATTAATGGAACACTTTGCTGGCCTGCAGTGCGAAAATGGGTAGTGGCCACATCATCGCTCAATGGCTGCAAACCGTATAACAGGTAATCGAGGTATTGAATTTCGGCTATAGGTCTTAATCCACGCAATGCCATACCAATACCCTGACCCATAATGGTGAGCTCCCGTATGCCGGTATCAAAAATGCGGTGCTTGCCATGTTTTTCCTGCAGGCCGCTAAAGCCCTGGTTCACATCACCAATATGCCCAAGGTCCTCGCCAAAAGCAATCACTTTATTGTTGGTTGTAAATAATTCATCAAAATATTTATTCAATACTTCGTAACCGTTTACTGTTGCAGCATCATCAACATAAAAAGGTTTTATAGGTGTAACCTTTAATGCAGACTTTGGACCTTCGTTATATAAATGGCTGTTGTAAATAGCTGCCGATGTTTTTTTAAGTTTTGCATAATATTCCATTGTTTCATTTGCGGCAGCATCGTTGGCTGCAATATCCAAAGCAGCGGCCAGTGTTTTCATAACATCCCTGCGCATGGGCTCACGAAGAGCAGCTAAATCATCAGCCATTTTTTTTATTGCCGGGTTTGATTGAAGAGCTATCAATTTTTCAACCGTTTCAGTAACAAGCAATTTAACCGGTTCAGCATATTTTGACCAGGCCCTTTGCTTGCTTTCTTTTACAAATTGTGCGGCTTCAGTTTCAATCTTTGTAAGTTCTTCTTCATCTGCCAAAGCGTTTGCTAATAGCCATTGCCGCATTTGTTTCAGTCCATCCCATTCCTTCTCCCACTCCAGCCGTTCCGGCGTTTTATATCGTTCGTGACTGCCGGATGTAGAGTGCCCCTGCGGTTGAGTTATTTCTTCTATATGAAAAATGGCAGGTGTATGTGTGTCTCTTATTTTTTGAATGGCAGGTTCCATTATTTCGCACATACCTGCATAGTCCCAGCCTTTTAATTTATAAATTTCAATACCGTTGGTATCTTCTTTTTTTTGAAACCCTTTTAATGCCTCTGAAATTGAACCTTTAGTAGTTTGATATTTTTTTGGAACAGAAATACCATATCCATCATCCCAAACAAAAACGGCTAATGGTACCTGTAACACACCTGCAGCATTGATGGTTTCCCAAAAATGGCCCTCGCTGGTTGATGCATCGCCAATGGTACAAAAACAAATTTCGTTTCCATTTGTACTCAGGCTGGTTAGGCTGTTGAGTTCTTTAATATTCCGAAATGCTTTTGATGCGTATGCAAGCCCCAGGGCCCTGGGCATCTGACCGGCTGTTGGTGCTATATCGCTGCTTATGTTTTTAAGATGTGCAAGGTTTAACCAATCGCCGTTTTCGTTAACAAACTTTGTAGCAAAATGGGCGTTCATTTGGCGGCCGGCACTAAAAGGGTCGTTGTTTACATCAGGATCGGCATATAACTGAGAAAAAAATTGTTCTACTGTTGCCAGGCCATTTGCAAACATAAAAGTCTGGTCGCGGTAATATCCAGATCTGAAATCGCCGGGTTTAAAAAATTTTGCTGCCGCCACCTGTGGTATTTCTTTTCCATCGCCAAAAATGCCAAACTTGGCTTTACCAGTAAGTACCTCCCTGCGGCCCAGCAAGCTGGTTTCCCTGCTTTCACATGCCCATTGGTAATCCTTAAGTACCGCATTTCTGAAATTATCGAAGCTTAGTTTTTCCTGCAAAGCAGCATCGCTGTTGTTGTTTGTATCCATAACCTGTTAATGTTGAACAAAAATATAAATTTATAGGCCAGCTTTGTTAAAAATCTCCTAACAGGTTAACAATTTAAAACAGATACAACCGTTTTATTATCTTTGATAGCGTTAACCTAAATGAATTAACATGAAACAATTTTCAACTTTTTTATTTGCACTTTGCCTGGTGGCCTCGGCAAATGCACAAACTACAACTACGGCTGCTGCCGGTAAAGTAGAAGCAAACCCAGCCATTGTAACTACTAATGTTACTAACAATACCATTTCAATTGCACAGGCAGATGAAATGCTGAGTTTAAAAGAAATTGAATTTGATTTTGGTAAAATACCACAAGGCAAACCCGTTACGCATGTTTTTGAAGTTACCAATAAAAGCAATATCCCTTTAAAAATTACGCAGGTAAATGCAAGTTGTGGATGCACTACCCCAACCTGGGAAAAAGATAAAACAATATCTCAGGGCGAAAAAACAAATATTACCGTAGGGTACAATGCTGCTGCTGAAGGCCCTTTTACAAAATTTATTACTGTAAGTTATAATGATACCCAATCTAAACAAATTACCATAAAAGGTGAAGTTTGGAAAACCCCGGGCAGCTCAGCTCCTGAAAACAAGGGTATAAACGATTTAAAAAACTAAACAATTTAAAAATAACACAATCATGAAAAAATTATTCTTATCTCTTACTGCATTTACATTTTCGGCTATGTTGTTTGCACAAAAAACCGTAGCTGATGTGGCCAAATTTGAAGCCGAAACTATTAACCAGGGTTACCTTAAGCAAAACGAACCAAAAGAAGTAAAGTTTATAGTTACAAACATAAGCAAAGAGCCACTTATTATTGAGCAGGCTAATCCAACTTGCGGTTGTACTATGGGAGATTATACTAAATCTCCAATTGCTCCGGGAGCTACAGGTTTTATTTCAGCAAAATTCAATGCTGCTAATGCCGGCCATTTTTCAAAAAACCTTACCGTAAAATTTGCGGGTGTAGATGAGTTGAAAAGTATCACCATTTCAGGCGATGTTTTAGTTGCAGAAGAATACGATAAAATGACTGCTGAAAACGATGCAAAGAAAAAAGCAGATGCCCCTGCGCCAGTAAAACCTGCCGCTGCAAAATCTGCTGCAAAAAGCAAAACAGGTGTTAAAGGTTAATTAATTTCAGAAATTAATCAGATATATATAAAAGCCCTTCCGAACTCCGGAGGGCTTTTGCTTTACAGTCATTTGTAAATTATTTACAAGGCAAATAATAGCTGCTATACTTATATAAAGTACATACTGTTTGTTATTCCTGAAAACCGGAACCGACACAGTTTGCCATGCTAATGCTTTGTAAAGGCGGGTACTCCCAGATGTTTATCAGGCAATACAAAGATTACCGGATAAATATCAAATGGTAAAAAAATAATTAATCACGGTTTATTAATACTAAAATTCAAAACTGTCCGTTTATATTATAACCGTATCGAAAAACTAAAGAAAACTAAAATCCAACTCTATGATGAAAGGTAATTATTTACCCGCCGGTCCTGCAAATTTTACATCGTGTTTTCATCAGGTACATCCTGCAGAAACATCACAACACTTACACTACATTTTACCTGTTTTCAATTAAGAAAAAATAACTTACGCAAAGCTGTGCCTAACCTGCTTTGCAAATGAATTTATCAGTAAATAATCTTCTGTAACAAAATTCTGTGTGCCAACAAATTAAAGATTTTTGTTTTTATGGATTGTTTGGATAACAATGAAACCCCTCTTTCTAGAGGGGTTTTTGTTTTTTACCAATTAACCCAGATTTTGCAGTTGAAAGCTACTGCGGCTTCCAAATACTTCACAGCTAAGCTTTTCAGAACATTTTTTGAATTTAAATAGTTAACTATTTTTTCATCCAAAAAATAACCTGCAACCTTTATCTGTTTTGTATTTGAAACCCCCGCTACGATGTCAACTGAAAAATCTGGGTTTAA
>JBKJLT010000165.1:0-3609 GCA_046596765.1 Ferruginibacter sp.
GTAATATCATCGGCTGTGGGGCCAAGGCCACCGGTAATCAAAATAATGTCAGCGTGCTTTTGTTCTTCATCCAATGCATTCCATATTTCATCCCACACATCTCCCACAGCCACCCGGCGGGCAACACGTATGCCGGCTTTATTCAGTTCCTGCGCCATCCAGGTGCTGTTGGTATCAATAACCTGTCCTATTAAAAGTTCGTCGCCAATAGTGATGATGGAAGCCTGTGTCATATTTAATTTTAGGAATGAGAATAACAAAAACGAAGCAGGAAGGTTTAATCAAATGTTACGCCTTCATAAATATCTTTTAATAAAATTTCTATCTGCATTGTTTTTAAAACTAAGGTATCATTCAGCGATTTTAAATCCTGTAGTTGCCAGGTATTGTCTTCATTTTTGGTGTGCAGCTCAATTGAATAAGATAGGGAATCAATGAGAATGTACGTGTTCAGGTTTTTAATATCGCGGTATAAATTAAACTTACTGAACCTGTCATAGTTTCTTGTTGATAGTGAAAGAATTTCTACGATTACGGATGGGTTTGTTGCTGTGTCAAAATGATCGTCGGTTAAATCCGGAGGGCCACAAAAAATGGTGATATCAGGGTAGGTGTATAAAGTATTTTCTGGAATATGAATTCGTAAATCGCTTCCATAAGGCTGACAGCCTTTTCCTTTTAGTTTTAAATAACATTCTCCCATTGTGTTAGACTGAATTCTGTTGTGTTTTACCGAAGCACCACTCATGGCAAAAATTTCGCCCTGGTAGTATTCATGTTTCTCAACAGCATCCCTTTCTGCGTGCAGGTAATCTTCGGCAGAAATATAATTGTATTGCAAAGCCGGTTCATTCACTATATTTTCCATAATCAAATTTAAATCTTTTAGTTTTGATAAATAAATTATTTTGATGATGAAATTACTTGCAGTAATGCTTTTAAGCTTTTTTTACAGCCTTGTTTTTGCACAATCTACACGAGTAAAATTATTGAACGGGATGAAGCAATTGGAGGCAGATAGCCAGTTGAAACACGCCATCATAAGCCTGTATGTTGTTGACAGTAAAACCGGTAAAACTGTATTTGATAAAAACTCGCAGGTAGGTTTGGCCCCTGCCAGTTGCCAGAAAGTTGTTACAAGTGCTGCGGCTTTTGAATTGCTGGGGAAAGATTACCGGTACAAAACGGATTTTACTTATGATGAAAATATGGAGTCCGGTAATTTAAAAGCAAAACTTATTATGGAAGTATCGGGAGATCCTACATTGGGAAGCTGGAGATGGGAGGATACAAAGATGGATATAGTTAAGCAAAAAATATTTGCAGCGCTCAAGACAAAAAATAGTAAACCTGTTAGCGGTACTTTTATTATCGATGATTCCAGGTGGTCAACACAGACTAATCCGGGAGGGTGGACCTCGGATGATATGGGCAATTATTACGGTGCTGGTGCAAGAGGATTGAACTGGCATGAAAATCAGTATGACCTGATTTTAAAGCCCGGGAAAAAGGTTGGGGATTCTGTTGAGGTTTTACGAACAGAGCCATTTTTGCAAGTGACATTAATCAATGAATTAAAAACAGGAAAAGCGGGCAGTGGCGATAATTCAGTTATTTATTTACCAGAGGATGGCAAGTATAGTTTTGTAAGAGGTACGGTCCCGGCAGGAGTTGACAGTTTTACGGTTTCCGGTGCAATGCCCAATGCTGCTGAATCCTTTAATGATGAATTGGGAAAGTTTCTTTCTGTTAATGGAGTTTTTGAAATCCGAAAAACAAAAAATGCTGTTTCATATTTCATGTTTAAACAAAAAGTACCCGTTGCTTCTAAACTATTACTCACTTTGTATTCTCCGCCGTTGGACAGCATCAACTACTGGTTCCTCCAAAAAAGCGTAAACCTCTACGGCGAGGCATTTGTAAAAACAATTGCGTTCGAAAAAACAGGTTTTGGCTCAACAGATACCGGAGTAAACATCATTAAAGATTTCTGGAGTAAAAACGGAATAGAAAAATCTGCCTTGCATATAATTGATGGCAGTGGCTTGTCACCATCAAACCGGGTTACAACAAATGCATTGGTAACTGTGATGCAATATGCTAAAAAGCAAAGTTGGTATCCATCTTTTTACAATGCCCTGCCGGAGCAGAATGGCATTAAAATGAAATCGGGTTATATTGGTGGTGTGAGAAGTTATACCGGTTACATTAAATCAAAATCCGGCACAGAATATACATTTGCATTCATCATCAACAATTATGATGGAAGTCCTGGTGCTGTTAGGGAGAAAATGTGGAAGCTGTTGGATATTTTGAAAGCCCCCTAAATCCTCCAAGGGAGACTTTAAAGAGAATATTTTTTTAAAAGAGTTTTATATTACTTTCACGCTACACAAAAACTAAAAATTATGAGTGAGCAAAATTTTAAAAATCATAGCCGTCTTGTGCCTATGTTTCATGGCGTGGCTTTTACAACGGCACTATTTCCTTTTGTTGTTTTTATTATTGAATTTATCAGAGCTATCGGTAATGAAAGTGGCAGGTTGCATGCAGCGGGTATGCTTTCTCTGAGCGTAGCACTAATTCTTGGATTGTGGTTTGCCAGGGTGTTTTCTTTAAAAGCCCAGGATAGAGGGATTCGTGCTGAAGAAAATTTCAGGCATTTTGTAGCTACCGGCAAACCATTAGACAGCCGTTTGAGGATGGGTCAGATCATTGCTCTGCGTTTTGCTGCTGATGATGAATTTGTTGGATTAGCAGAACAGGCTGCTGATGAAAATATGGAACCGAAACAAATAAAAATGGCAATCATTAACTGGCGGGCCGATAATTATAGAGTTTAAATCATTATCCATTGATAAAATATCCTGAGAGTTTCTCTTTCAACTCCTCCGGCATATCACAACGTTTCATGGTTTTTGCATCTACAAAAAATAGAGTAACCACTCCGGTATTCAACAACTCATCCTGTTGGTTAAATATCTCTGCATGAAAAACAATTTTAAAATGAGTGGGCATTTCTTTCAGCGTTGTCTTTACCGTAATCAGATCATCATATTTTGCAGGCCTTAAAAACCTGCTGTGGATATCAACCACCGGCATGATGATGCCCAGCGCTTCAATTTCTTTATAAGTATAACCAATCTGCCTTATGGCTTCTGTTCGGCCAATTTCGTAAAACTGTGCATAGTGGCCGTAATAAACTACACCCATCTGGTCGGTAAGTGCGTAATGAATGCGGATTTGGGTTTCGGTGATAAACATTTCTTAATTGATAATTGGGTAATGCCTGCCTGTGGCGAGACAGGGATAATTGATAATTTTTTAGAAGCCTCAACCATGAAATTAAAAGGGGAGTAATGAATTTGAAGAATTATCAATTATCCATTTTTAAATTATCCATTTACTTTTATTTTCCAATCATACCATCCACACTAACCTTGCCCGGACCAACAAATAATAGTACAATATAGCCAGTAAGATATAAAGCAGCAGTTTGCCCATCACCAAATACATCGCCCTTGTGAGCCATAAAAACCATTACACAGGTTGCAATTATTAAAGGGATAGTTGCGAGCCTTGTAAATAATCCGAGTATTAAAAAAATTG
>JBKJLT010000497.1:0-2525 GCA_046596765.1 Ferruginibacter sp.
CGCAACGGGTATGGCAAAAAAACTCCAGACAATGATGTCATAAAAAAATCCAATAAAAAAAATACCGATAAACCGGAAAAAACTCAACTCCAGGTTGGGCCAGCTTACAATTAATAAAGTTACACGGGTAACAAAACTTAGTGTAAAAACAATCAGGGCTAAAACTGCCAACGGGCCAAAGCGGTGATTAAAAGCAGGCTGCAATTTTCTCATACTGTAAAAATACGAATGCCAGCTGTTAAACCGGCATTTGTAAATAATCTGTACTATTCTTAACTAAACCAACCCTTACTTTTTGAACTTCTGCTGCGGCCACCCAAGCCCAAGGCACCCAATAAAGACCGAACAATAGTAGTGCCGGCAGTACGCATCATACTTTTTACAATGGTATTGTTTGCCACTTTTTCTAAAGCTGATTCTGGTTCTTTATCTGATTTTTTTGATGTAGTTATTGGATTTTCTGCTTCTTCCTGCGCCGATTTTTCTGCAGCTTCCTGCAGTTTGGCAGTCAGTATTTCGTAAGCACTTTCACTGTCAATAGTTTTATTGTACTTGGCTACCATTTTAGATTTGGCGTTAATCGCATCAATCTCCTCTTCCGTCAACACATCCATACGGCTGCGTGGTGCACAAAGCATGGTATGAGCCAGCGGCGTGGGAATACCTTTCTCGTTCAGCATGGTAATCAATGCTTCGCCAATTCCCATTTGAGTAATCAGATCTTCGGTTTTGTAAAATTCAGTTTCGGGATAATTTTCGGCAGTCTGTTTTATTACTTTTCTGTCGGCGGCAGTAAAGGCACGCAAAGCATGTTGCACTTTTAAGCCCAGTTGGCTTAGTACACTTGCAGGTACATCCATGGGGTTTTGTGTACAAAAGAAAATACCAATTCCTTTTGAGCGTATCAGTTTTACAATGGTTTCTATCTGCTGCAGCAATGCAGGGCTGGCTTCATTAAAGATCAAATGCGCCTCATCAATAAACATTACCAGCTTGGGTTTGTCCATATCGCCTTCTTCAGGGCAACTGGCATATAGTTCTGCAAGCATCTGCAACATAAAAGTAGAGAAGAGTTTTGGTTTATCCTGCAGATCAGTAACCCTCAAAACGCTGATCATTCCCCTGCCATCATCTGCAATACGCATCAGGTCATTCACTTCAAAACTTCTTTCGCCAAAGAAAATATCGGCGCCCTGTTGCTGTAGTTCAATCACTTTGCGTAAGATAGTACCGGTTGATGAGGTTGATATTTTTCCGTACTCTTTTTCAATTTCTTCTTTGCCTTCATCACCAATATACTGCAGCACTTTTATAAAATCTTTTAAGTTGAGCAAAGGCAGTTTTGTATCATCGCAGTATTTAAATATCATAGCTACTACTCCGCCCTGTGTATCGTTCAGCTCTAAAATCTTACTTAATAAAATAGGACCAAACTCGCTTACTGTTGCTCTCAAATGAACACCTTTCTGTCCTGTCAATGTCATCAGCTCTACAGGAAATAATGCCGGCTTATATTCAATATTCAGTTTCTGATACCGTTCTTTTATCTTGTCATTTGCGGCACCCATGGCAGCAATGCCGCTCAGGTCGCCTTTAATATCCATCATCATTACCGGCACACTGTTATCACTTAAAAATTCGCTGATAACCTGCAGAGTTTTGGTTTTTCCCGTACCGGTTGCACCTGCAATAAGGCCATGGCGGTTTAAAGTTTTAAGTGGCAGATAAATGCCAGCTTCCGGTACCAGCTCGCCATCCAGCACCGCTGCGCCTATTTTTACAGCTTCGCCTTTAAAAGTATAGCCGTTTTTAATAGCTTCTATAAATGCTTCTTTGTTTGCCATAGTAAATTTTTTTTGAAAGGTACAAACTGTAATTTATATGTTGCTGAAGATTTTTAACCACGCTATAAGTAAATTTGTGGTAATGAAAAAAACAGTCCTCTCTTTTTTAGCTGCAGTTTTTACAATTGTAGTAATCAGTTCTTTTTTTGGGGAAGAAAATACAGACATAAAAACCAAAGCTGCTCTTGGCAAAAAACTTTTTTCCGAAAAAATACTTTCGGCAGATTCTTCCGTAAGCTGTGCCAGTTGCCATATACCAAAGTTTGCTTTTGCTGATACGGTTGCATTTAGTGTTGGCATTGCAGGCAAACTTACCAAACGTAATACGCCATCGGTTTTAAATATGAAGAATCGCCCTTATTATTTTTGGGATGGCAGAGCTTCGAGTTTAGAAGAACAATCTTTAATGCCTGTACAAAACCCCGATGAAATGGGGTTGCCCATTGAAGAAGCGGTTAAAAGATTGAACCAGTCAAGAGAATACAAACAATTGTTTCAAAAAATATTCGGGCAAAAGCCCACTGCTAAAAACCTGGCCGCTGCATTTTCGGCCTACGAAAAAACATTAGAAACCATTGACAGTAAATTTGACGACTGGAGCAACAGCATTAAAAACTTATCTGCTTCGGAAGAAAGAGGCAGGGAATTATTTGTGGGAGATAAAGCAAAATGTTTTGATTG
>JBKJLT010000517.1:0-2886 GCA_046596765.1 Ferruginibacter sp.
AAATCAAAAAGTAATTCATTTAATGGGAGAACCGGCACAAACAAAACATTTGGTGGTGAGCAATGATGAAGCCATTATTTCGCCTCCATGGAGTATTCATAGCGGATGTGGAACCAGCAATTACGGTTTCATCTGGGGAATGGCGGGCGAAAATTCAGATTATACCGATATGGATATGGTGAGCATAAACAATTTAAAATAAATTTTTTTGTACCGGGCTGCAAACCTTTGTTCAGCTTCATTGGCGTCGCACTCTTGTACAGCATATCAATATTGAACATTACAGAATTTATTATTAAAACTTTGTGTCCTTTGTGCCTTTGTGGGAAAAATAAAATATGAAAAAATATACAACGATATTCTTGCTCGTAATTCTCAGCGGCCTTGCCTTTATACTGCCCGATAAAAAGCCTACCATCTTTTTAGTGGGTGATAGTACCATGTCTGATAAACCACTGGATGAAAATCCGGAAAGAGGCTGGGGAATGTATTTTTCAAAATACCTTACCGGTGAAGTGGAAGTACAAAACCATGCGGTGAATGGAAGAAGTACAAAAAGTTTTATAAACGAACATCGCTGGGATACAGTGATGAGCCGATTGAAAGCAGGAGATTTTGTGATGATACAGTTTGGCCATAACGATCAAAAAGCAGAAGACAGTAACCGCTCAGCACCGGCGCATACTTTATACAAAGAGAATCTAATTCGCTTTGTAACGGATGTTCGCAGTAATGGTGCAACACCCATTTTGATTACACCGGTAATGCGCAGGAAATTTGATGAAGCTGGAAAATTTGTTGACCAGCATGCTGATTACCCTGGCGTAGTTAAGGAAGTTGTTGCAAAGATGAATGTACTATTTATCGACTTACACAAAAGCAGTGAAGCATTAATTGTAAAAGAAGGCTTGGAGAACAGTAAGCGTTTCTTTTTAAACATTCCTGCCGGTCATTTTAAAAATTACAAGGGTAAGGAGCAGGATAATACACATTTCAGTGATTACGGAGCTGCATCTGTAGCTTCATTGGTTTGTCAAAGTATCAAAGATCAAAACCTGCCATTAACAAAATATTTAAAACCTTCAGACTTTAAAGAAAAATTTGCATTTGAATTACCCAAAATTTATACACCGCATTTTAAAAAAGATACTTTCAATATTGTAAACTATGGTGCCATTGCAGATGGATTAATTCTTAATTCTTCTGCCATCAACAAAGCAATTGATGAATGTGCCAAACAAGGTGGTGGTACCGTTTTAATTCCAATGGGTTCTTTTGTAACTGGTCCAATTATCATGAAAAGCAATATCAACCTGCATCTTGCCAAGGGTGCGTTGGTAATCTTCAGTCCCGACTTTAACCAATATCCATTAGTTACCTCTTCTTTCGAAGGAGTAGATGCAGCAAGATGTCAGTCGCCGGTTGTAGCAGAGAATCTGGAAAATATTGCTATAACCGGCCCCGGCATCATGAATGGCAATGGTTATTACTGGCGGCCAGTAAAAAAAGATAAACTAACCGAAAGCCAGTGGAAAAATCACCAGAAAGATTTTGGCGGTGTATTAACAGCCGATAAAAAAATGTGGTACTCATCTGAAAAAGCATTGAAAGGTTCCCTGACAAATAATATCGGCAAACTGACCGAAGGAAAAACACTAAGTGATTTTGAAGATGTAAAAGATTTTCTGCGTCCAAATATGATCCGTATTTATAATTGTAAAAATATTTTGATCAAAGATGTAACATTCGAAAACTCGCCTGCATGGACAACACACCTTATGATGAGTGAGCACATCACTATAAAAAATCTGAAAGTCAAAAATCCCTGGTACGGCACCAACACTGATGCACTCGACCTGGAAAGCTGTAAAAATGCTTTAGTAGAAGATTGCAATTTTGATACCGGCGATGATGGCATTACCATTAAAAGCGGCCGGGATGCAGAAGGAAGAAAACGTGGAATGCCAACACAGGATGTAATTGTAAATAACTGCATCGTTTATCATGCACATGGCGGTTTTGTGGTGGGCAGCGAAATGAGTGGCGGTACAAATAATATGTTCATCAGCAACTGTACTTTTATTGGAACAGATATTGGGCTTCGTTTTAAAACAACCCGTGGCCGTGGCGGCGTGGTTGAAAATATTTACGTAAACAATGTAAACATGAAAGACATTGCTGCGGAAGCCATCCTATTTGATATGTATTATATGGCCAAAGATCCGGTTGTACTGGCTGGCGAAAAAAGGGAGCCACCCAAAGTTGAATTTAAACCGGTGGATGAAAGTACACCGCAGTTCCGCAATTTTTATTTCAGAAACATAACCTGTAATGGTGCTGCTAAAGGGATCTTTGTTCGTGGCATTCCCGAAATGCATGTGCAAAACATTTTGATCGAGAATGCTGTATTGCAGGCTGATGAGGGAATTGACATACAGGAAGCCGGTAATATTACCTTGAATAATATTACGATGATCAGCAAGAATACAAACCCGGTTACCTATATTTTAAACAGCGATAACGTTACAATTGATAATTTAAAATACAAGGATGGATCTGAAGTACTGGCACAGGTTCAGGGCGACAGAACAAAAGCGATTTCTATTTTAAATACTGATGTTACCAAAGCAAAACAAAAACTAAATACCGGTTTTGGTTCAACGGATGCAATGGTAAGTTGGATAAAGCAACCGGTTGCTGATGAAAAAAAGAAAAAAGTAAAAACAAAAAAAGTTAAATGAAGCAATTAATTGTTATTCTCTTTTTATCACTAAGTGTACTTACAACGGGCGCACAACAAAAACCTTACTCTCAACAGGTATCACAAACTGCTATGAACCTCTGGCCCGATTCGTTTAAAATGAAACCAGGTATTGCACGCTGGAG
>JBKJLT010000569.1:0-4079 GCA_046596765.1 Ferruginibacter sp.
TCTTTTACCTGGTATTCCCATAACTGGCTCTGGTCTTTAATTTCTTTTTTATCGGCAAAATCGCTGATGACAAGTATGGTTTGATTGGTCACTTCCGATTTTTCTATGCGCCATTCAAAGTATTCGTCCTTGGTCATAGTATCCCAGCGAAAGCGTACAAATTTATCTTCTTCGCTGTCAATCAACTCTCCTTTCTCTTCGGTACCATTCCACGAAAAACTAAACTTACCATCACGTTCATCAACTTTATCAGCAAACCATTCCTGAATGCCGGCGGGTGTTCTTAAAAACTCATATAGTATGCCCGGAGAACATCTTACGGGGTATTCCAGCGTGTATAAAACTTTTTTACTCATTCTTTTTATTTATAGCATCCATTGCGTTCATGCAATAATAACAAAATAATCCACAGTACAAATTATTTATTTATTTTTTCTTGTTTTATTTATCTGTACAAAAAGTTAAACAAAACTGCAAATAAAGCTCTGAAATCCAGTGTTTTAGATTTTTTTATTTGGTAACGTATACTAAATAGTATAAATTACGTTAATAAAGACGACAGTTTTTAACAACTTCTTAACCCAGGTTTTTTCCAAAAGCAACCAATTTAAATCTTAGGCTTATGAGTATGCGTCAGCTAAAAATCACTAAGTCAATCACTAATCGTGAGAGTCAGAGTTTAGAAAAATATCTGCAGGAAATTGGTAAGGTAGAATTAATTTCTCCGGAAGAAGAAGTGAAACTCGCAATCAAAATAAAACAGGGTTGCCAATTGTCTCTTGAAAAGTTAACCAAAGCAAATCTTCGCTTTGTTGTATCTGTTGCCAAACAATACCAGAACCAGGGCCTTACTTTACCTGATCTTATTAACGAAGGAAATCTTGGATTAATAAAAGCTGCGCAGCGTTTTGACGAAACACGTGGTTTTAAATTTATATCATATGCCGTGTGGTGGATTCGCCAAAGTATTTTACAGGCATTGGCCGAGCAATCGAGAATTGTACGTTTACCTTTAAATAAAGTAGGTTTAACAAACCGAATCAGCAAAGCTTACTCACAACTGGAGCAGGAATATGAGCGGGAGCCTACGCCAGAGGAACTTGCTTTTTTTCTGGATATGGATCCCGTTGAAATTGCTGCCACGCTTGGTGTTTCGGCCAGGCATGTGAGTATGGATCAGCCATTATCCGACAGTGAAGACGGAACCCTGATAGATGTACTTATAAACCACAATGCCGAAAAAACTGATGATGCACTGGCTTTTAGCGCCTCGCTTAAAACAGAGATTGACCGCTCTTTAAGTACACTTACCGAGCGGCAAAAAGATGTGATACGTTTCTTTTTTGGTATTGGCGTAGATCATGCATTAAGCCTGGAAGATATTGGCGAACATTTTAACCTTACCCGTGAAAGAGTAAGGCAGATAAAAGACAAGGCCATCACAAAGTTACGCACGGCATCACGCTGCAAACTTTTAAAGACATACCTCGGCTGATATTTTTTGACCGATAACTATTTTGATTGATGAACAGCCTGGAAACAGCGCTGTTTTTGTTTTTTTGGACGAAAGTGATTACTAAAACTTCATCAGTATTAAGAAATCTTTAGTGGTGATAATGGGTAATTTTTTAGTCGCCAGTTTTTTAAGCACTTGTTTATCGTTTGTAATAAAATAATCAATTTTTTGTGAAATTGCCAGCTCATATAAAATTGCATCTTCTACATCATTTTCATTTTTTAAAAGCGCATTTTGCACGATACTATTCGAACATTCTATGACAGTCACCAACTTAAGCAAATCGGTTAAAATACTTACTCTACGGGCATTTGTAAATTTTTTTATCAATACATAATCTGTTGTAGTTATCACCGATTCAGAAAAATATGGAATCAAAGTACCATCTTCTATATACCTGAATAAAACTTCGCTCTCTTTAGAATATGTCCGTTCTCTATCCAAAATATCCAGAATAATATTAGTGTCCAGAAAAATTTTAGTAACCATACTTTTCTTTTATTCTTTGCGCCTTTAAACGTTCAACCTCTTTATCACTTAATTGTCCATTTAAGCTACCGGCATATTTTTCTACAAAACTTTTTTTATCAGTCTTTTCATTTTGTGTGGCTTTATCTAAATATTCCTGTACCATTTTGCTTATTGAGGTGTTTGTTCTTTTTGCATAACGCTTGGTACGTTTTACAACATCCTCATCTATGGTTAAATTCAATTTTACTGTCATTCTACTTTATTTACACTCAAATCTACGTATAAAATTATAAATTCAGGCGTATAAAATTATGGTGATTCTTATTGTTTTAAACTTACTGCTGTAAAAAACCAAATCAATTTTAATAATACTTTATTTTCACCGAAATTTGCACAACAATAAATTACAGAAATGGCAATCGAAATAAAAGTTCCAACAGTTGGTGAAAGTATCAGTGAAGTTACCCTGGTTAAATGGCACAAAAAAGATGGCGAATATGCCAACCGGGATGAGGTAATTGCAGAGCTGGAAAGCGAAAAAGCAACCTTTGAACTGAATGCAGAGCAGGCCGGCGTAATAAAAATTATTGCCCAGGAAGGTGCTACATTGAAGATTGGTGATGTAGTTTGTTCAATTGATACTGAAGGAGCCCCACCACCTCCTAAGGGGGAATTAGAGCAAGATTCAAAGGATGCCAAAACTCCTTCGCCTGTTAAAGAGACAACTCCGGAAAGTTCTAAAAAAACTGAAGCTCAACAACAAACTACAGATTTATCCACTGAAGCTACAGCGAAGGCGGACCCCAAACCACCCACAGGGCCCGGCGGGCAAACGGATGTAAAAGCTACTCCTGTTGCGGCAGCTATCATTGCTGATAAAAAGGTTGATGTGAAATCTGTAACCGCTTCGGGCAGTAATGGTAAAATTGTGAAGCAGGATGTAATGGATGCGTTGAATAATCCTGGCACAAAACCCGGCATTATTTTGTTTGAAAGAAATGAGCGTGAACAGAAAATGAGCAATCTGCGCAAAACCATCAGCAGGCGTTTGGTTGAAGCAAAAAACACAACCGCCATGCTCACCACATTTAACGAAGTGGATATGAGTGCCATCATGGAAGTGAGGAAAAAGTACAAGGATAAATTTAAGGAGCTGCACGGTGTTAACCTGGGCTTTATGAGTTTTTTTACCAAGGCCTGCACATTTGCATTACAGGAGTGGCCATCGGTTAATGCATATATTGACGGAGAAAATATTATTTACCACGATTACTGCGATATTTCCATAGCCGTGAGTGCGCCAAAAGGCCTTGTGGTGCCTGTTATACGCAATGCCGAAAGTTTAAGCATGGCGGGCATTGAAGCTGCTGTTGTAGCGCTTGCTACCAAAGCAAAAGACAATAAATTAACTATTGAAGAAATGACCGGTGGAACTTTCACTATTACAAACGGCGGTGTTTTTGGTTCTATGATGAGTACACCTATTATTAATATTCCGCAGAGTGCCATACTGGGTATGCACAATATTCTGGAGCGGCCCATGGCAGTGAACGGACAGGTTGTAATAAAGCCTATGATGTATGTTGCCCTCAGTTACGATCACCGCATTATTGATGGCAGAGAATCGGTTGGCTTTTTAGTTAGGGTAAAGGAATTGCTGGAGAACCCTGCATTGATGCTGTTTGGCAAAGATCCGGTGAAGAGTTTGCTGGAATTATAAAATATATGCCGGTAAGTCGGGAAGACGTTAAAAATTTTATTTCCTGAAATGACTATTTTAGTCTTGTTAAAAATAATTTTCCGCCTTCCCGACTTTCCGGCAAAAAAATATGCGCTACCACTCCTATTTAAATTCTGCGAAAGCAATTATTGATTTGTATAAAGGTGATGTGCCTTTTGCAGTTTTTTTAAAGAAATATTTCAATTCCCATAAAAAATACGGAGGCAAGGACAGGAAACAGATTGCTGCACTCTGCTATAATTTTTACCGCCTCGGTAAAGCCATACCACAATTACCGGTTGAAGAAAAAATAATTGTAGCCACTTTTTTATGTGAACAAACAAGCAGTGATTTTTTGCAATTTCATAAACC
>JBKJLT010000148.1:0-8205 GCA_046596765.1 Ferruginibacter sp.
TTTATTTCTGCATGGTAAAACCCAGGTAAACGGTGATATTTATGCCGGAAAATTACAGGTGGAGCCTACCGCTGTATTCAACGGCAGTTGCCACATGGGCGCCAATATTGTGGAACTTAAAAAAGAGGTGGCAAATGCCATAAATCAATAAAAAATATTTAATGAAGTTTAGTTTTAAACCGGCACTCCCTTTATTTATTACATTTTTAGTTTTAACTCTACTTACGTTAGCAGGCAAACTTTTGTTTGCAGCAAAAGGTATTAGTTATACCACCGTGATGGGTGGCAACTGCCTGTTTTTTTTAATAAGCCTGTTTGTTTTTCGTATGCAATACCTGGCCATGTACAACAGCAACCCCCAAGTTTTTATACGCAGTGTAATGGGCGGCATGATTATTAAGGTGTTTGGCTGCGTAATAGCTGTGGTGTCCTATTATTTCATAAGTGGCAAAGCGTTTAACAAGCCGGCCGTATATATTTCCATGGTTATTTATATTCTTTACCTGGTGGTGGAGGTAAGAACCATCATGAAACTGAACAAAACAAAAAATGCCTAAGCAGGAAGCTCCGCTTTTTCAATTACAAACCTATTTACCAGCCGGCAGTTTTGATGATGTGGCTTTTTACCTGCAGCATCACAAAGTACACCTTACCATCAGTCGCAGGCGGGAGAGCATCCTGGGCGATTACCGCCATGCACATTCCAATAAAAATCACCGCATTAGTGTTAATGGCAATCTTAATAAATATGCTTTTTTGATAACGCTGCTGCACGAACTGGCACATCTTTTTACCTACGAAAAATATGGACATAAAGTTATGGCCCATGGGCGTGAATGGAAAGATGAGTTTGGGAAAATACTGGCTAAGTTTTTATTGAAAAAAATATTTCCGCCTGATATTGAAAAGGTTTTACTGCATTCATTAAAAAACCCTGCAGCCAGCAGTTGCGGCGATGAAAAATTGTTGCGGGTGTTGCATCAATACGATGAAAAGCCAGCAGGCGTGCATTTGGTAGAACAATTACCCGAAGGTGCTTTATTTGTTATTAAAGGTGGACGCATATTTAAGAAAGGTGAAAAAGTGAGAAAGCGTTTTAAATGTACAGAAGTAAAAACGGGGAAGTTATATTTGTTTAACCCGGTTTATGAAGTGCAGTTGATTTCAAATTAGTTTATCCACCTTTCCAACACTTTTTCATCGCTGCTTATTTTGCCCAGCACTTTATATTTACTTTGCTTCAATATCTCACTTGTGGCAGCATTTTCTTTTTGTACGTTTCTGGTACCTAAAAATGTTGAGTGTATAAAATAAGTATCCTTTCCATCACTATAAATAAATCCGGTATGGTTATCCAGTCCAACAAGGTATAATCCATAGCCCTGGTTCTTTATTGCCTGCATAAAATCTTCCATTGCAATATTGCTGAAACGGCTGATGTATTTTGGCTGTATCAATGACGTGATCATTTGCTCAGATGCACATTGGGCAAGCTTTACACGGGCAATGGGTAAACCTGCATCACGCAATACAGTTGTTACAAAATAACCGCAGGCAATGCTGCCTTGCTTTGGTATTTGGGTAGTTCCGTTAAAATCCCAGGCGGTTCCAATCCAGGCAGGTGCAATTGTTTCCGTAACAGCAGATATAAAAATCTTTTCCTTTGCCGTTTTAGATAAAGTTTGCCATTGCGGTTTCTGTTTCTTCCTGTTGATTTGAATTGCAGCTTTACAGGAGTCGTAGTTTATTGCAGTAATTGCTGATGCCTGCGATTTTTTTAGCGGTTGGTTTATTTGCCTTTGCTTTATTGTACAACCGGCGAAATATATTAAAGCCGACACAAACAGAAATGCTTTCATCGTGGAATTTTGTATTAGACAGCAGCATTCATAAATTCCATAAAATTATTCATACAAATCTTTAATCATCCACACATCGCACCCGGTATGCCCGCTGCTGCCTTGTGCTGCCTGTAAATAAGTAAAGCCAAATTTTTCATACATCGGAATGGCAACGGTTAATTCGGGCATGGTTTCCAGGTAAATCTTTTTGTAACCCAATGCTTTGGCGGCGTCAATACATTTCTCCATCAGTAATTTGCCAACGCCTTTGCCCCGTGCATTTGCAGCAATGTAAAGTTTAACCAGTTCGCAAGTGCCGGCATCCAGGTTTGCAGTGGGGTAAATACCAGCACCGCCTATAATATTTCCGTAAAATTCTACCACAAAATAAATACTGCCACTGGCTTTAAAAACATCCGACAAATGATCGGTTGTTTCATCAAAATAAACAGTGCCGGGCTTATTGGCCTTAAACTCAGTTAAAGTATCTCTGATGATCTTTGCCAAAATTACATTATCACCCTGCTCTATTGTTCTTATTTTATGTTGCTGCATTTTATGATTAATGTTAATTAAAACCTGCACAAATTATCAAAAGATTGAACAAGAATGGTTTTTAACTGTTGTACTGATTGTGATAATAACATAGAAAAAAATATTTTGTTAATTCAATTCAGAAAAAATCAATTATTTTCGATAATCTTATAACCATTAGCAACTTGTCTGAAACATTAAAATATAGCGAAGAAGAACTTGTTTTGCTGCTGCAAAACCAGGATCAACAGGCATTTGGTTATCTGTATGATAACTATTCGGCCGCTTTAAACGGTATAATTTACCGCATGGTAGAAAACCGGGAGTTGGCAGAAGATATTCTACAGGAGTCTTTTGTTAAAATCTGGAATAATTTTTCGAGTTATGATACCGGCAAGGGCCGTTTATTTACCTGGATGTTGAATATTACAAGGAACCTTACCATTGATACACTGCGAAGTAAAGGTTATAAAAAGCAGACAAAAATCTCAAGCGATGAAAATTCCGTAGGTAATTTGTCGGATGATGGAAAAGTGGCAGAACGCTTTGATGCTATGGGAATAAGAAAACAATTGGTAAACTTAAAACCGGAACAAAGAAGCATCATAGACCTGGCTTATTTTAACGGTTATACACAGGACGAAATTTCGAAGGAAATGGGAATACCACTTGGTACAGTTAAAACAAGGATGAGGGCGGCAATTATCGAACTTAGAAAAATGTTAGCATACAATTAAATTGAACGCACAGGAAATCATATCATCGGGTACATTGGAGCTTTATAGCATGGGACTTACTTCGGCTGCTGAAACAGCAGAAGTAGCTCAATGGGTTCAGCAATATCCTGATGTGGCAGCCGAAATTGAAGCGATTCAATCTGGTCTGGAAGAATACGCACAGTTACACGCTGTTGTACCGGGTGCATCAGTAAAAGAAAAAATTTTTGCTTCCATTAACAATGAAAAAGCAGCACCGGTTGTAAATTTAAAACCAATTGATTATGTACCAGCAAAAGTTTATTCCATTTCACCAGTGTGGAAATATGCAGCCGCTGCCAGTATTATCTTATTGATTGGAAGTACTATATTAAATTATACCTTCTACAATAAATATACTGCTGCCAATACAGAACTTGCATCAACACAATCGGAATTGCAACAGCAAAAAGAGCTGGCCAATAACATGAATAATGATATGGGCGTAATGACCAACAAAAATGCTATGCCTGTTTCGTTAGCCGGCATGCCTGATGTGCCAGATGCTGCTGCAAGAATTTACTGGATGCAGAATACAAAAGAAGTTTATATTGATCCATCTAACTTACCTAAAGCCCCTGTAGGCAAGCAATACCAGCTTTGGGCAATTGTTGATGGTAAGCCTGTGAGTGGTGGATTGATAACAACCGAAATAAATGGCAGAACTGTTCATGTTCAAAAAATGAAAAGCTTTGGAAGTGCCCAGGCATTTGCGGTTTCGCTTGAAGATTCCGGCCCCGAAAAACCTGTACCCTCCAAAGTAATGGTGATGGGTAAAATATAATTCTTCCTCAATTTTAATAAATATTTTTTAAATCAGGCTGTTTTGAGCAGTCTGATTTTTTTTATGTTCACCTGCAAATAAAAAATAAAAAATAAATCCAACAGTTTTCATCTGCCGTACATTATGTTGTAATCAACTAAAAAAAATAAAAATTTAAAATTATGAAACTGATTAAGAAATTCCTTTTTGTTGCAGCAGCAGCTATGTTTGTAAATGCATCGTTTGCACAAAGTCAAAAAACAGTGATGGTAGGTGGTGCTGCCATGTATCCTTCAAAAAATATTGTAGAGAATGCTGTTAACAGTAAAGACCATACCACATTGGTAGCTGCAGTAAAAGCTGCAGGCCTGGTAGAAACTCTACAAAGTGCTGGCCCGTTCACCGTTTTTGCACCAACCAACAAAGCTTTTGACATGTTACCATCAGGTACTGTTGATAATTTATTGATGAAAGAAAATAAATCTGCATTAACAACCGTTTTAACTTACCATGTTGTAGCAGGTAAATACAATTCAAAGGATCTTGCTAAATTAATCAGAAAAGGAAATGGCACTGCAACAATAAAGACAGTGGCAGGTAAAAATTTAACCATCATGATGGAAGGTAAAAAAATTGCCATTAAAGATGAAAATGGTAGCGTGGCTTATGTAACCATTAAGGATGTAAACCAAAGCAACGGAGTGATACATGTGATTGATCATGTACTGTTGTATAAAATGTAAGTGTTAGTTTTAAGAGTTATAATGAATGAATAGCCCGGTTGTTTTTACAGCCGGGTTATTCATTTTAAGATGTTGCTTATTTTGCCAATATAGAATAGATAGCCGTATCAATAAATTTGCCCCTGAAAAAAAAGTCTTCTTTAAAATAAGCTTCTCTTATAAAGCCGGTTTTTTCTAATACCCTTCCCGAAGCTATATTCTCTGGATTGATATGAGCCTCAATGCTGTGCAGTTTCATTTTGTTAAATCCAAAACCAATGGCGGCCATCAGCGCTTCTTTCATAATTCCCTTATTCCAGAAATCCGGGTGCAGTGTATAGCCAATTTCTGAGCGGTAATGTTGATGGATGATTCTCCAGAAACAGATATTACCGATCAACGTGTCCGGATTATCCTGCAGGGCAATGGCCCACATTATGCTTTCGTTGTTATCAATATTAGTATTTACTTTTTGAAGAAATGCAAGCGCCTCTTCTACCGTTTTTGTTCTTTCACGGTCAATATATTTCATCACCCGGTCATCCGATCTTAGAAATTGTATTTCCGGCGCATCGGCATCTGTCATTTTTCTAAGTAATAACCGTTCAGTTTTAATTTCAGGAAAAGGGGAGAAGTTTAGCTCAAGCATGCAATATTTTTAATGGTAAATTAATACTTTTTAAATGGAGTAAATAAAAAAATCCCATTCAACTGTTGCTGAATGGGATAAAATATTTATCAGAATAATTTATGCAACTGCTTTGTTCACCAGTTCCGCAGCCTCACTTAACTGAATGGCGCTTTGCACTTTCAGCCCGCTTTCATCAATGAGTTTTTTTGCAATATCGGCATTGGTGCCCTGCAGCCTTACAATAATAGGAATGCTGATATTGCCAATCGATTGATAGGCATCAATAACGCCCTGTGCAACCCTGTCGCAGCGCACAATACCGCCAAAAATATTAATCAGTATTGCTTTTACTTTAGGGTCTTTTAAAATTATACGGAAACCTGCTTCAACCGTTTGTGCATTAGCAGTACCGCCTACGTCCAAAAAGTTAGCAGGTTCGCCGCCACTTAATTTAATCATATCCATAGTAGCCATTGCAAGCCCGGCGCCATTTACCATACAACCTACGTTGCCATCTAATTTTACAAAGTTTAAATTAAACTGACCAGCTTCCACTTCTGTAGGGTCTTCTTCGCTCAGGTCTCTCAACACCGCAATATCGGGGTGACGCATTAGTGCATTGTCATCAATATTCATCTTGCAGTCAACCGCAATGATTTTATCATCGCTGGTTTTAAACAATGGGTTTATTTCCAGCATACCACAATCAGAACCTACATAAGCCTTGTACAAATCGATTACAAATTTTACGCAGTTTTTAAAAGCCACACCGCTCAGCCCTAAATTAAAAGCAATTTTTCTTGCCTGGAAGGGTTCCAGGTTACCGCCGGGATAAACCCATTCTTTAAATATTTTTTCGGGTGTATCATGAGCCACATCTTCAATATTCATTCCGCCTTCGGTACTGTACATAATTACATTTTGCCCGGTGGCCCTATCTAATAGAATTGATAAATAGAATTCTTTTACCGGGCTTGCACCATCATAGTACACATCCTGCGCAACCAGAATCTTGCTTACAACTTTACCAGCTTCGCCAGTTTGTATGGTAACCAATGTGCCACCCAGAATATTTTTAGCTATCTGCAAAACATCTTCGGCCGATTTTGCAACCTGCACACCACGTTGCTCGGTACCCACAATTTTTCCTTTACCACGGCCACCGGCATGTATCTGCGCTTTTATAACAGCAAACTTGCTTCCGTACTGTGTATGTATTTGCCTGTAAGCTTCTTCGGCCTGGCCGGGAGTGCTGCATGGTACGCCTTCCTGTACGGGAACATTGTATTTTTTTAGAATTTCTTTTGCCTGGTATTCGTGAAGGTTCATAAAAAAGAGTTTTGGCGAAGATAGGAAACGGTTTTGAGTTTTGGGTTATGGCTTAGGAGTTTTAGGTTTTTCCTGTTTTGTATTTTCAGGAAACCCAACCATGGCAATTACTTCATTCGCTTTTGCAAGTTTATGCGGAAACAGTTTTTTGCTTATTATTTTTTCCAAAGACTTGTATCAAAAAGATATTGTGTCACATTGATTCTGTATTACGGTTAAAACTTCTTGATGCCCGTATTTCAGCAATGATTTCATCAGGAGTTTCTTCAGATTTATAGGCTCCAAATAAACGGAGAATGGAATACCTGCAGCGGCAAAAGCTATTTAGAAAATATGCAATAGCTCTAAGCGGTAAGTTTTGGTAGGAGTTTAGCATGTTGATGGGATAGACCTAATTTTTACGCAACTCATAATTCGGAAAGTTTGGCTTAAGTTTGAGACTTATAGTATAAGCGTTAAATACAAGATGAAAAAAATCAGTAGAGAAGAGCGAATTGAAAGACTTATAAAATATTTGCCAGACTTGACTGAGAGGCAATAATATGGTTATGTCCGCCCCAAACTGATGTATCAACGTAAAATTTCATGATTCAAATTTATGCAAAGATTACCATTTCAAGTATTCTTTAGCCCTTGAGACCACAAGATGGCCTCAATTGGTTATGAAGTGTGTTTAAGCATGTTAAGTGAAAAACTTGCATTGAAAAAAAATGTTAACCGGAACAGCATGCTGTGTTGTTGGTGATTGCTCTGCGGCAAAACCATCAGCACGAACACCATGCAACCGGCGGCCGGGGGCTTCGTTCGGGCTGGGGAAGACCAACAGGGGCGGAACTTGATGAAAGCTTGCAATGAGTTTGCCTGTATAACCGTTGGCACCGTAGAGGAGAAATTGATTTCGCATTGCACAATAAAATTTATTCTAAAAGAAAGTTTGGTCGTCGGCTTACTTTTCGTAATAAACCAGATTTAATTTTTCTATATTTTTAAACTGTTTGTCTGATGTAACAATTGGTATTTTCAGCCATATAGAAGTAGCGGCAATTATGCTATCGGGCAGTTTGAGGTTAGAATTTTTTTTCAATTCAATGGTTTCGACTTTTATGTCATCATTGATATTTACCACAATCAACTCTTCTATAAATGTGGTTATTTGTTGTTTCTCTTTTTGGGTAATGTTCTTATAACTGAGTAACTCCATTTCGGTGATAATGGATATGTACAGTTCTTTTTCAAAAAGAAAATTGGAAAGGGTTTCGTCTCCGTTTAATATATACAATACCGCATTTGTGTCTAACAAAAATTTATTTCCACTCATCTCTCATTTGCTTTTGAATGGATAATGGGTCTTCTTTTAATTTAATAGTGCCACAATATTTTTTTGTGTTTACGCCAGCCGGTTTCTGCAACTTTTTAGTAATGCTTTCCATTTCTTTTTTGGTGGCTCCTTTTTTTAGTACCAGTACCATAAATTGTGTTTTTGTAAAGTTAAACAATTTTATTTTTGTTATTAAACATTGGCTTGAGACCACAAGACGGCCTCTGCTGGTTATGAAGTGGGTTTAAGCATGTTGATTGAAAAACTTACACTGAAAAAAAAATGTTAACCGGAACAAAATGCCGTGTTGTT
>JBKJLT010000442.1:0-12951 GCA_046596765.1 Ferruginibacter sp.
AAGAAAGATGATAAAGGTGCTATTGTTCAATTGCCTTACGGACTGGAAGGATTCGCTCCTGCCCGCCACCTGGCTAAAGAAGATGGAAAAACAGTAGGTGTTGATGAGATAGCTAAATTCCAGGTTATTGAATTTGACCGTAACGATAAGCGTATTGTTTTAAGCCACTCACGTCTTTGGGAGCAGGTAATTGAAGATGAAAAACAAGCGGTTATTAAAGAAAAGAAAGCCGATTTTGAAGTAACCAAAAAAGCCGTAAAGAATTTACAAAGCAAGGTTGAAAAATCAACCCTGGGCGATATTGGTGCATTGGCCGATTTAAAGGCAAAGTTTGATAACGATGCAGCAGATGCAGCCGCTACCAGCACTGAAGAAGTGCCAAAAGCAGAGTAATTATTTACTTGTAGGAATTCGCCTTTGGCGAGTTCGCTTTAAAAAATATAATCCCGTTTAGTTTAGGCTGAACGGGATTTTTTTTGATACCAGCTAATATCCTTGTGGGATCATCGTCAGACTGTGCAAAAACTAAAAACTGGTTTTATTAATAATTTTTTTCGTCCTGCAGCCTATTTTTAATCTCATTACAGGCAATCTGCCAGAGCCTATTTTTATGCTGCTATCCCTGCTGATACTATTTGCCTTCTGCTAATGATCTTTAATAAGCCCATGTTTTCCTGTTTTAATTTAGGCTTACACTTTTTGAGCTTTTCAAGCAATACCGTAACGCCTAATATTGTTATTGCCCGTCTTAAATTGTACATGGTAAATATGATAGCCATTTCGCCATTTACTTTTTTAATGCTTTTAAGCAACGTGTAACTATACCCCCAGCTTCTTTTTTGCCGCCGTAGGCTGTTACATTGCCGCCGCTTGGGCTTCGACCAGCGGCGAATCAGGGTGCTAAAAGTTTTCCGCAAAAATGATTAAAGCCAAAATAAAAGAATAATCTTGTTTGCAAAGAAACATTTCGGTTTTCACCGCTGGTCAAAGCCCAAGCGGTGGCAATTGAAATTTCGTTTCATAATTAGGGTATTCCTTCGCCTTTGCTGGCGTTACTTCCAGCGCTTTCAGGTTGTAGCCATAACGAATGCTTCGCCCTTGTTTGCGTTACTGCTTCGCCCTTGTTGGCGTTACTGCTAAACTTAATAAACTGTAAGCTAACCTAACGCCGTCGTTGTGCGTTTCGCCAACGACCGAAGCCAGGCAATTACCGGCACATTAAAATTCAAAGTCTTTATATTATCCTTTTCATTTCAGGCTGAACAGGATTTTTACCTTTCGGGTAACTTACTCCACATGATGAGGTAATGAAAAAATATAAGAAATGGCTGAAGAAACAATGTACCTGACCCAGCAATAAAAATCCCGTTCAACCTCAAGCCAAAGGGTTTTAAATTATTTTTTTCTGCTTTTTTTACAAAATCTTCACCTCTGTCCTTCTGTTTTGCGCCCGGCCTGCAGCCGTTTTATTGGTTGCAATAGGTTTGATTAAACCATAACCTTGGGCAGTAACCCTGGTGGGGTCTATCCCTTTACTGATGAGGTAAGTTCTAATGCTTGTTCCTGCCAAAATAAAATTACCGGAAGAATTTGTTGCAACTGCCAATGTTATTTATTAGATAGTTAACGCATTAGCTAAACCCGTGATAGTTGAACGATACAATTTTATTTTAAATAACAATGGAAAAAAAATCCAGGCAAAATTCTTTAACGTAAGTAAAGTTCATCCTTAACTTTAAAAAATAAAAAAATGAAAAAAGCACTTTTGAGAGGGTTCGGCGCATTTGCAATGCTTTCTCTTTCCTTGGCAGCTTGCCAAAAAGATTTGTCTGCACCAACATCTGAAAATATTTCAGAGATGTCCTCTCCTGCACTCCAAAGCAACACTATTAATAACATTAATAATCTTGCAGGCATTACATTTTATGCCCTTGCTGGAAATACTTTGGATAAGTATTCCACTTCAAATCCTGAAATGGTTCTTGGTTCAGCAATGATTACCGGTTTACAAACGGGGGAAAAAGTGTTAGGTCTTGACTTCCGTCCTAAAACCGGCCAGTTGTATGCTCTCGGAAGTAATAGTAGGGTATACATTGTGAATCCCAATACTGGTATAGCCACATTTGCGTTCTCGTTTACAACTACGGGTGCAATGCAGGTTTTATTGTCAGGTACTTCATTTGGCTTTGATTTTAATCCGCAGGTTGATCGCTTAAGAATTATAAGTAATACCGGGCAAAATCTTCGTATTGTGCCAGATAATGCAGTTTCAGGTGTTGCAGGTACTACTTTTGTAGATGGTTCTATCAACCCTCAACCCGCTTCAGTTAATGGTGTGGCTTATGATAATAACATTGCAGGCACTCCTTCAACTGAATTGTATGCCCTGGATGTAACTACAGACTTGTTGTATGAAATTAAGCCCCCTAATGCCGGAACATTAATTGAGCCACTTGCTGTTAAACTTAAACTGGAAGGTGATGGGGGTTTTGATATTGCTCCAAGAAATGCAAACGTTACCACTGATATTGGTCTTGCTTTGTATGAGGTAAATAAAAAATCTACCCTTTTTCAAATAGACGTTGAGACAGGAGAAACTACTATATTAGCTAAGTATAAAAAAGACAAAACGTACACTGCTCTGGCTATTAGCCCTTCATTGTAATAAAAACATATTTACGCTTGAAAACTGTATAAAGCCTTGGCATAAACCAAGGCTTTATTAGTAAATAATTCTATTAATTCCTGCTAGATGCCGTCTCGCCGGGAGCTTCATAGCCCGGCAAATGTGCGGTAGCATGAGACCCCCGCGTATAAAAGAAACTGCAACTGCATACTGCCACACCTAAAAATTCATACACTCAATATTTTACATTCAAAGGTGATGCCCTAATAAAAAATCCCGTTCAGCTCTAAGTTAAACGGGAGTTCAAATTATGTTCTATTAATTCTTTACAAAATCGTTACCTCTGTCCTCCTGTTTTGTGCCCGGCCTGCAGCCGTTTTATTAGTTGCGATAGGTTTGCTTAAACCATAGCCTTTGGCAGTAACCCGGTTTGGCTCTATACCTTTTCTGATGAGGTAAGTTCTTACACTGTTTGCCCTTGCATCTGATAAAATTAAATTGCTTTTTGGTTTACCCACATTATCGGTATGGCCACCCAGTTCTATACGTTCATCATCTTTCCGGTTCAGGTAAGCCACCAGCTCATCAATTACCTTAAAAGATTCTTCTTTCAGATCGGCCTTGCCGGTTTCAAAATTACAATCCTCCAGAATGAAACTTTTGGCCGGCAGGTGCTGTATATCTACCACAAAAGGATTTTTGTAATAGGCCTTGCCTGTGGTTGGCGGTATAGTCAGTACGTTATCGTTAAGTGTTGAATCTTTAAAACCAAGGATATATATTTCGTACTTATCCCCTACTGGCAGGCGGAAAGAAAATCTGCCTACGGAATCTGTGAGGCCCTGGTATTCCTTGCCATTCAGCTTGCTTTTAAAAATCACAATCTCATTATTGAGTACGTTATTTTTAAAATCGGTAAGCCGCACGTTTACCGGGGCATCCTTGGGTATGCTGGCATCCTGCACGGTACCATTCTGGCAAAAAACTATAAAAGGTGTTAATAAAACAATGAGGCTGCTGAGTATTTTCTGCTTCATTACAAACGGGGTTTAAGGTTTTAAAGATAAATTAAAAAATACAACTACACTTTTTCAATTATTATGCCGCAGGTGTATTTTTTTGTTAACCGGTTGCAAAGGGTTTACAATCGTTGTTGACAATTTTACTGTCAGTCTGAGCTTGTCGAAGACGGATTAACTTAATAGTCCCGGTTTCGAAAAGCTGCTAATGACAAGTATTTTGAAAGTTTGATAATCAATTTTTTACAAAATTGAATTTAGCCACAAAGACACAAAGGCACTAAGGAAAATGCGTAGCATTTTTCTACTTCGTGCCTTTGTGACTTTGTGGCAAACCCTTTTCCCAGCGAAGCTGAGAAAAAAAAACTTATTGTCATTTACAAAGAGCTTAAAACATTTTAATCCGCAGGATGCTGCGCATGAGTGCCTCAACCTGACAGCTTTTCAAAATAATTCATTACCTAAAATATTACAACCGCTGCTGTAGTATCACCACCATTTCATCCTTCCAGCTTTTAAAATCGTCGGCCATTATATACTTACGGGCCTCACCAACAAGCCACAAATAAAAAGCAAGGTTATGTACGCTGGCAATGGTAAGCCCTAAAAACTCTTTTGCTTTCATCAGGTGGCGTAAATAGGCTTTGCTGTAGTAATTGCTCATCGGGCAATCAAAACCATCATCAATCACCGAAAAATCTTTCTCCCATTTTTTATTATCAATATTAATAACCCCTTTGGTTGTAAACAACATAGCGTTGCGGCCATTGCGGGTGGGCATTACACAGTCAAACATATCTACACCCAATGCAATGCTTTCTAAAATATTCCAGGGCGTACCTACACCCATTAAGTAACGTGGTTTTTGTACCGGTAAAATATCGCAGCATAGTTCTGTAAACTTATACATCATCTCCATCGGTTCGCCCACACTTAAACCACCAATAGCATTACCTGTTGCATTTTTTGAAGCAATGAATTCTGCCGAAGCAGTACGCAGGTCTTTGTAAGTACTCCCCTGCACAATAGGGAATAAATTTTGTGTGTAGCCGTATTTATCTGGTGTTGCATCAAACCTTTGGAAACATCTATCTAGCCAGCGATGTGTAAGCTCCATGCTGTCTTTGGCATATTTATAATCACTGGGGTAAGGCGGGCACTCATCAAAAGCCATAATAATATCGCCACCAATTATCCGTTGTATGTCCATTACTTTTTCGGGCGTAAATAAATGTTTGCTGCCATCAATATGGCTTTGAAACAAAGCCCCTTCTTCTGTAAGCTTACGGTTATTGGCTAAAGAAAAAACCTGGTAACCGCCGCTGTCTGTCAGTATAGGTTTATCCCACCCATTGAATTTATGGAGACCACCTGCGGCTTCTAATATTTCCAGACCCGGTCTCAGGTACAAATGATAGGTGTTGCCCAGTATGATCTGTGCTTTTACTTCATCATGTAATTGTTGTTGTGTAACAGCTTTTACACTGCCAACAGTACCAACAGGCATAAAGATGGGCGTCAAAATTTCTCCATGGTCAGTTGTAATTTTTCCTGCCCTGGCTTTTGATAAGGTATCGGTATGTTGAAGATCAAATTGTAAAGAAGGCATTTGTAGTTTGTTGTTTGTTTGTTTGACCTCACCCAACCCTCTCCAAGGGAGAGGGCTTTAGAGCTCACGGTAAATAAAATATTTCCTTTTTATACATGAGAGTAATTCTAATTACTTATTTTCATTCCTTATTTTTGCGGCATGAATTTTACCCAAATCGGGCAACTGCTTTTTTATACATTTTGCCTGATAACATTGATACAGCTTTTTTATTACCTTTTCTTTTTTGTAAGACTGGCATTTTATAAACCAAAGCCAAAGACTGTTTCGCAAACCCATCCGGTATCAGTAATTATCTGTGCACGGGATGAAGCTGCAAATTTAGCAAAAAATCTGCCGGGAGCATTGGTTCAGCAATACAGCACAACGCACGAAGTGATTGTGGTAGATGATAATTCGTTTGACGATACCAAATATTTATTAGAAGAATACAAGAAAACATACCGCCAATTGCAGGTGGTTGAACTAAAACAGGAAGCCAAACTGATACCCGGCAAAAAATTTCCCTTGAGTATTGGTATAAAAACCGCAAAACATGAAATTGTTTTGCTTACCGATGCAGATTGTGTGCCGGCCAGTGAATTCTGGATTGATAAAATGCAGCAGAGTTTTGATGAGAATACAGAAATTGTTTTAGGTTATGGTGCATATCATAAAAAACCGGGCCTGCTAAATAAAATTGTACGCTGGGAAACTTTTCATACCGCATTGCAATATTTATCCTATGCACTTGCAGGTAAAGCCTACATGGGCGTGGGGCGCAACCTCAGTTATAAAAAAACAATTTTTTTCAGGCACAAAGGTTTTTCGGCACATAATAATATTGCCAGTGGCGATGATGATCTTTTTATAAACATGGCGGCCACAAAAAAGAATACAAAAATAAATATTGACAAAGATGCTTTTACTTTAAGCGAACCTCCTAAAACCTGGGGCGGCTGGATAAAGCAAAAGAACCGGCATTACAGCACCGGCAAATTTTATAAGCCCCTGCATAAATTCCTGCTGGGGCTATACACGTTTTCTCATATCATGTTTTACCCGTTGCTGGCCGCCTCTCTAATATTTTATAATTGGCAACTGGCTTTAATTGTGTTTGGAATTCGTTTTCTGATACAGGGAATTATCTTATACCCATGCATGAAAAAACTCAACGAACAGGCCATGTATCCCTGGTTTTTATTTATTGATATATGGATGTTTTTTTATTACCTGATATTTGCAGTGGCTGTATTTAAACGGCCGGGAAAGGCGTGGAAATAAGTGAGCTGTGCACTTTTTCCTTTTGAATTTTTACTTTTGACTTAGCATGGAATTAATACAAAAATATTTTAGTGATTTTTCAGAGAAGCAGTTAGCGCAATTTGCTGCGCTGAAAGATTTATATGTTGATTGGAATTCGAAAATAAATGTCATCTCCCGTAAGGATATGGATAATTTTTACGAACACCATGTTTTACATTCGCTGGCCATTGCCGCAAAGTTTGAATTTACAAAAGACATGCAGGTGATGGACCTGGGCTGTGGCGGTGGCTTTCCGGGTATACCGCTTGCCATCATGTTTCCAGAGGCAAATTTTCATCTGGTTGACAGCATTAATAAAAAATTGAAAGTAGTTAGCGAAATCTCAGCCGCAATCGGGCTACATAATCTTACCACACAACATAGCCGTGCCGAAGAAATAAAAAACAGCCCACAGGGCCCTGCGGGGAAGTTTGATGCTGTTATTTCAAGAGCGGTGGCCCCCTTAAAAGACTTGTGGCATTGGAGCAAACCATTAATTCAAAAAAATAAAACTGCCCTTGCCGGTGTGCCCAATGGTTTAATCTGCCTTAAAGGTGGCGATTTAACCCAGGAAGTTTTTGAAAGCGGCTGCAAACCAATGGTTTGGGAAATTGAGAAGATATTGCCTGAAAAATTCTTTGTTGAAAAATACCTGCTCTATGTACCCTTGAGGTAGTTTCTATTACCACTTTGAAGTATTGCTTAAATGAAAAAATAATCCCACTTTTGCATAATGACTAATAATTCAGTGGCAATAGTTGAGGACAACCATGATATTCGCCAGGCACTTGAACAGATAATTGAATCGTCGGATGATTTTACGCTGGCCGGATCGTGTACAACCGGTGAAGAGGCCGTGGAAAAAATACCATTACTAAAACCCAGGGTTGTTTTAATGGATATTGGCCTGGGCGATGGCATGAATGGCATTGAAGTGGTGAGGGAATTAAAAGCCCGGAACCCGGAGATATTATTTATGATGTGTACGATTTATGAAGAAGATGAAAAAATATTTGAAGCCCTGCGGGCAGGTGCCAGTGGTTATATTTTAAAAAAGACACAGCCTGTCAAATTACTGGAAGGAATTACAGAACTTATACATGGTGGCGCACCCATGAGCAGCCAGATTGCAAGTAAAGTAGTTGCAGCTTTCCAAAATAATTCTATTAATACATCGGTTGGCACTTCCCTCGATGTGCTTTCAAAAAGAGAAAACGAGATTCTTGAAATGCTTTCAAACGGGCTTTTATACAAAGAAATTTCTGAAAAATTATTAATCGCAACCGAAACCGTACGCAAACATGTTTATCATATTTATGAGAAGCTGCACGTTACCAATCGTGTTGAAGCGGTTAATAAATATTTCGGGCGATAAAAATAATAACCAGGCAGGCACAAACACGATGAACCCCGGAAATTTTCGGGGTTTGCGCTTATACCGATATACCATTCTTTGGTATAATGCAATCTGCTATCGGTATAATACCATCTTGATTTTAACGTAGTCTTTTGGACTACTTATTAAATCAAGATGGTATTATAAAAACTTCCATAACCACTTATCTGTTTGCGGGGTACTGCCTATTGGAAAATCGTGGGTATATCCCGAATCCAGGAATCCATATTTTTCATAAAATTTTTGTGCTCTTACATTATGCTCCCATACGCCCAGCCAAACAACTTCGTATTTTTTTTCTAAAGCAAAATCCAGGAGAAAATCCATCAGTTTTTGAGCAATACCCTTCCCCTGCAATTCCTTCAGCACATAAATTCTTTTTAATTCCAGTGCCTTCCATTTTTTTATTTCCGGAAAATTTTTATACTCTTCTTTAAACTGCAGATATGCAACCGGCATCCCATCATGCTCTGCAAAAAAACAATACATGTTTTCATCCACTAACTCCTTACCCAATTGCTCTTTGCTGTAATACTGATCTAAGAACGACTGCATATCACTGTCTGTACAGGTTCCCGTAAACGTATCGTAAAATGTTTGCCGGGCTAAAACAGATAATTCAGCAACATCTTCTGTTTTAGCCCGGCGGATGTTTATTTCCATATCTCAGGTTTATTCTGACGTTGCAACCTGGTCAGACGAGGTCCCCGAAAAATCGGGGCAGGCTGTCAGACCAGGTTACTATGTCAGACCATGTTACCAATTTAATTCCAGCTTATTATTCTTCCTGTCCACATCCGCCATCCTTTTAGACGGATCGATCTCGGCAATTTTAATATCGGTTAATCTGCGTTTCATTTCAACAATATATGTAGGATGTGTCCATCTCCACTCTTCCAAAACTTCACGTTTCTGTGCGGCTGTTTCATTTGGCTTATTTCCAAACATTAAATTCAATGGTATTGTAAACATCTCGGTGCTGCCGTCTTTATAGGTCAGTTGCAGGTCAACAGGCATAGGCATATTACCGATTCTTTTCAGGCGAATTTTTGATACAGCATTCTCTTCCCACAAACTGTCAATTTTATAATCAATGGTTTTGGTTGTATTTATCCAATACTCTTTATACCAATCTAATTGAATACCGCTTACATCTTCAGCAACCCTAATAAAATCATTTGCATTTGGATGTTTAAATCTCCAGCGGTTATAATACTCCTGCAAAATCTTATCCCTTACTTCTGCACCAACTATATAACCCAGTTGTTCCATAAACACTTCGCCTTTTGAATAAGCGGCCACGCTGTAACCATAATTTGAATTGTAATGATCAGCATGCGTTGTCATCGGTTCTTCGAACCCGCTTTTTGCCAAACCAAAATAACTGAAGTAAGCACCGCTGTGATCTTCGGGTGTGGTCTCAACTATTTCTTTTAAATTTTTATTATTTGGATTGCTTTGCAATGATTCTTTAAAACCCTGCAATGATGATTTTTTATCGTTGAATTTTGTAATCAGATCTTCGGCATAACTCGTAAAACCTTCGTCCATCCAGGCATACATAGCTTCATTGGTGCCCAGCATCATCTGGTACCAACTGTGCATCCACTCATGAAAAACAGTTCCCAATCCCGGCCCAATCAACAGCGTAGCCATCGGATATTCCATACCACCATCGCCACCTTGTATAAAGGAGTATTGAGGATAAGGATATTTGCCAAAATTTTTTTCCATAAAAGGCAAAGCAACTGATGCAGCAGTAAGTACCTGTGCCCAGGCCGAATCGTTTTTAGTATCGTTTTCTTTATAATTATAAATAGAATGTAAAGTTGGGCCACCATTGGGCATTTTATAAACCAGGTGTTTGTATTCGGGATCGGCAGTCCAAACGAAATCGTGAATGTTTTGCCCAACAAAATGCCAGCTTCGTTTTGGTTTATTTGTTGGTTTTAATTCCGTACCTGGAGCATCGTATCCCCATCCAATTTCACTGGCATTTACCAAAAGCCCGGTTGCGCCAAGTTTGTACGATTTTTCAATATTGATGGTAACATCAAAATCACCCCAAACACCATAAAATTCCCTGGCTACATAAGGCGTAGGATGCCAGCCCTCATAATCGTACTCACACATTTTTGGATACCATTGGCTCATGCTGTAGCGCACGCCTGTGGTAGGATTATCTCTGCCACTACGGCGAATTTGCAAGGGCACCTGGGCTTCAAATTCCATTTCAAAAACAACTTTTGTTTTTGCTGCAATGGCTTTGGTTAAATTTACCTCCAGTATGGTTTCATGATATTTAAATGGCTGAGGTACGCCATTCATCTTTAATGAACTTATTTTTTGATACCCAATTTCATCAGGTTTCAGATTCATAATCCGGTCTCTAACCCTGCCATCCCAATCGGGCCTTCCATTAACCAAAACCTTGCTCAGCTCACGGCTTCTTGCATCCATGCTGCTGTTTGGCTGAAAGGCATTAAAATATAAATGATAAAACACTTTGCTAAGCGAAACCGGTGAATTGTTACTGTATTCTAATTTCTGCTTGCCGGTAAAACGGTTAGTAGTTACATTCATATCGATATTCATGTTGTACTTAACCCGTTGTTGCCATCGGTCAGGTTGCGCTGTTGCTGCAGGTTGAAAACAAAAAGCGGCAATCAGTAAAAAAGATAATTTCTTCATTTATTATAATTTATATAGTGGTAAATTTCGGTAAAATATGTTTATGAAAGATATAAAACTGATAAATGGATATCCGTTTATAAAATATAGTAAAGAAACTTATCCCCCGGATGAAATACTAAAGCGATCGGCCTGGTTTGCCACATGGATGGATGAAAGACGCACCTGCAGGGATTTTTCTGAAAAAGCGATTCCTAAAGAAGTAATTGAACATATTATTATCACTGCTTCAACAGCACCAAGTGGTGCACACAAACAGCCCTGGGCTTTTTGCGTGGTAAGTAATCCTGAAATAAAAAGTAAAATTCGGGTGGAAGCTGAGAAAGAAGAATACGAAAGTTACCATGGCCGAATGCCCGATGATTGGAAAAAAGATTTACTACCCTTGCAAACCGACTGGAAAAAAGAGTTTTTAGAAATAGCTCCTTACCTCATTATCGTTTTTAAAAAAAGTTATGAATTTGATACGGAAGGTAAAAAAACAAATACCTATTATGCCAATGAAAGCTGCGGACTGGCATGTGGTTTTTTACTGGCAGCTATACACCATGCCGGTTTGGTTGCACTTACCCACACACCAAGCCCCATGAATTTTTTATGTACAATTCTTAACCGGCCTGCCAATGAAAAGCCATACCTGTTGATACCGGTTGGTTATGCTGCTGATGATTGCTTTGTACCAGATATAAAAAGGAAAAACCTGAATGAGGTGAGTTGCTGGTATTAAGTAAAATATCTTTTTTCTTTAAAAATTCTTTTTAAATCCTTTCAGTTAAATCAGATTTCAGCATAAATGTTTTATTAACTTTCGACATGAAAAAAATAGCCTCAATTTTTATAATTTCTTTTGCAGGTCTGATGCTTAATGCACAGCACCGGGCTTGTGTTAGCTGGCTTAATAATAACCTGGTACCTATTAAAAGTTTGAAAGCCGGAAACGGAATGGAAGACCTGAAAAAGTTAGATGGTTTTATTGGGGATACACGAATTGTTGGTTTGGGTGAATTTACCCATGGCAGCAAAGAAGTATTTACTATGAAGCACCGGATGCTGGAGTATCTGGTGAAAGAAAAAGGTTTTACCATTTTTGCTATTGAAGCAAATATGCCTGAAGCATATAAACTGAATGACTATATTATAAATGGGAAAGGAAATGCAAAGGAATTATTGGGGGGAATGTATTTTTGGACCTGGTACACACAGGAAGTATTAGACATGATTGAATGGATGAAACAATACAATGACACAAGCAGTAAAAAAATATACTTTACCGGTTTTGATATGCAGTTTTATAAAACAGCACTAACAAATGTAAAAGCTTTCTTTACAAAATATGATATTCCCTTTGCAGAAAAAATAACTGCATTTGATTCCACTGCATCAAAACTTGTGTATAAGTTACATTATGATAATAGTAAAGCTGCTGCGCCGCTTGTAGAAATTGCTACCGATATACTGAATGAATTTGAATCATCTGCCCGGGCCAAACAGGATGCCGACTATGCCTGGATAAAACAGAACATAACTATATTATGGCAATATGCCCTCAGCAACACCCAGAAGCAGAGCCGTGATGAAAGTATGGCACAAAATGTACAATGGATAGCTGAACAAAATCCTGGAAGTAAAATTGTTTTATGGGCTCACAACGGGCATATCCATAAAAAAAAATACTGGATGGGCAAATTTCTGGAACAGAAATTTGGCGACAATTATTTATCATTAGGCTTTGCCGGCGAAGCTGGAACTTACACAGCCTTTAACCGTAACAATAACCGAAATAAATTAGATTCTGCCAATGCGCTTTCAGCCAGTAACAAAAAAGATTATGAATATTATTTGAGAGCGGCCAGCATTGATAACTATTTTTTAGTTTTAAATCAAATCACCTTAAATAAACAAAATGAGTTTCTATTTGATAAGAAATATTTGCGCCACATAGGTGCAAGAGTGGAAGAAGGTAAGAGACAATTTGGGCCTACAAACCTGCAAAGTGAATATGATGGATTGATTTTTATCAGGAACAGCAGCTCGAGCCGATGTTTTTTAATTAGTAAATAAAATTTAAGCAAACGATCTTTCTTCCTTAAAAAATTCCTTCTTAATTCCATCAAGCAAATCAGATTGCTGTAGTATTGCTTCATTGCGGGCATAACATTGCAGGGTTGCAAAATGCACCGCATTTAAAATAGAGGCTCCTGTCATTTCATATTGTTTTGCCAGTTCTTCCAGGTTTACAGAAGTGTGTAAGGCTAAATTTTGTGGCATTGTTTTTTTCCAGAGCATTAACCTTTCTGATGCCACCGGCATAGGAAAGTGAACTAGC
>JBKJLT010000454.1:0-7987 GCA_046596765.1 Ferruginibacter sp.
GTTCACTTTTGTACCCTTGCTGCCAAATGCTACCGAAAAAACAGTTATGATTACCTGGTGAATTTGGCTGAAGTTGATATACTTACAGGAAAAACAACGAATGCATTAGCCCGTTTGGTGAGGGCAGTAAAAATTAATCCCGATGACATGACTGTAAACAATTCGCTGGGGCTTATTTACCTGGGTGAATACGACGAAACACTTACTGACCTTGATAAGGCACTCATTTATAACTCCAAAGCTTTTGAAATTAATAACAGCCGTGTTATAGAAGAAGTACTCGGAAGAACCTATTACAAACTGGAAGATTATGAAAAAGCCGAATCGCATTTTGAGCACCTGCTGGATAATTATCCGGACATAATATCTTATTCGCTGAATATGGGCATGATAAAACGTAAACTGAAAAAAAATGCGGAGTCCGACAGATTATTTGACAAGGTATTAGCAAAGGACAGCAGCTATGAAGAAACCATCAGTATTTTTAAGGAAAACAACAGGTAATTGTTGTGCTATAACAGCATAACCTACCGGTGCCTGCTTTGTAAATATTTTTCATGTACCACGGCACTCATTGGCTTATCGTACACTTTACTTTCAACCCAACTGATGATATCAAGATAAGAGAACACCCTTGTTTCGTAACGGTTCGTTTCAAACTGCTTTATCTTCTGTAATAAAATTTTTAATCCTGGTTTTAGTTTTGCTGCCGATTCATAAACATTACCCTTCAAAAATTTAAACATCTCTTCTTCTACCACTGTAAGGTTTTCCATCCTCGACATAAAACGAAAAACAGATTTGATGAGTGATTCTATGATCGCATCATTACCCAGTTCAAAATGTGCCATCAGGTGTACAAGTCGTGCATAGCATTGCAGGTCAATACGCATATCCACCGGCCCGTTAATGATCTTTTGCAACTGGTCAATTGAGTTCTCGTAATTACCATTACCAAAATACAGCAATGCTGTTTTGTATTGAATCACCAATACCCGGTGCCTGTCAATATACATCTGAAATTCATCCAGTCCCTTTTCAATAAGCGGCACCAGTTTTAAACCCTCACCAAAACTGCCTTTCATTAAATGCTGGTTAATTTTGGCACTGGTTAAATACACAAATGCCTGCATGCGAAAGTTATCATGCTGGTTGGCCGGCTTTGACATGTTAAAGCGCTCAAAACGGGCCAGATATTTATCAAACTGTTTGAAATTCCGCAGATCAAAATTGGCGGTAAGCAGGTTGTGCATCCCTTTTATGTAATGTCCGGTTTCAACAGTTATCATCATGGGTTCATTCTTAAAAAGGTCAACCCATTTTTTACTGTAGCGATAATACATTAAAAAATCCTGGCGAATAAATGCATACCAGCAATAACTCTGGTACAGGTATAGCAACTGGTAAAACCCCCTGATATTAACGGTATCTAACTGCAGGTTTTGTTTAAAAAATTCCCGTACGCCTTTTTCATCTTTTATATTACGGGCATGGCCATGTTTAACATACCACTGGTACAATTGCAGGGCCAGGTTTGATAAAGCTGTGATCTCGTTGCGCTGTTTATTTACTGCATTTGCTTCGGCTGTAAGCCTGTCTGCTGCGCCCTCTCCGCTGCGGGTAATATGCAGTGTCTCTATCTTTTTTTCAAGCGAAATTATTTGTATCAAAAAACTTTCCTGGTGAAAACTTTTAGCAAGGTCCTTTGCCCTTTCCAATATTTTTAAACTCTGCAGGTATAAACCCTTGTTGTAAAGGATACGGGCATAATCAAGTTGTTCGTGCAGTTGCAGGTCAATACTATCTGTGCTTTTTAACAGCCGCAAACTGGCCAGCAACTCTTTGTACAAATGTGCTTTTAAATTGGCAAACTGTGGTTTTTCAATTCCGGGTAATTTTTTCAGTATTATTTTTTCATCATAGTCCTTTCCTTTGTCAACAGCATCAAAAAGTTGAATGATTTTGAGGTCTTCACGTGATGAACTTCTTTTGATATAGAGCTTAAAATGCCTTTTCTCTGCTTTTTCAAGGGACTTTATCAGTTGAAATAATATATCTGTAGAACGGTTGGACATCATTAAGGCAGTTTACCAAAACCCTTTACTGCAAAGGATTTCAGGTTATAAAAAAGCTTTCAGCATAATAAAATCAAGGCTAAGTTGATTATGACTGCAAAAATAACCATCTTATCTTTGTGTTACAAAAGACGGTTAATTAGTTCATACAGCAGCCCGCCCGGATGAACATCCTGAAAGCTATCAAAGATGTAAAATCCGTTCGGACGTGGCAATCGTTAAAAAGGGACAATCAATCGTTAGAAGGCTTTCAAGGCCAGTAAGCTGAATCAGTCAGCAATCAAAAGGAATATAAATTTTTCATATAGCAAGCAATCGTTAAAAAGTCACTCCGTTTCTACGGAGTGGCAATTTATTTTACAATGATAGTTAATAATTTGATAACGTGGCAGCTAAGCCGTTATTTTTTTCCCAACTGTTTTAATATTTCTTCTACAGCCCTGTCTACCTGCGGATCTCTTCCATTTATTTTATCCTCAAAACTATTGATCACTTTTATGTCGGGTTGCACACCCGACTTTTCAAGATCCTGCCCATCTAATGTATAACAACCCCAGCTTGGCATACGCACCGCAGAGCCATCAACCAATGCCGCTCCACTGGTGAAAATAATCCAGCGGTAAGTTTCATTACCAATAATTTTACCCAGCTTTAAAGCCTTAAAACCTGCAGAAGTCATTTCAGCATCACTCAGAGATTGTTCGTTAATTAATAAAACGATCGGTTTATCTGCCGGCGTAAAATTCCCTTGTGGTGCTAATTTACCTTCCCTGTATTTCCATTGCAGGTATGACCGTTGTTGTAAAAATTTAAGCACTTCATCATGTACATTACCGCCCGTATTATACCGTAGGTCAAGAATAAGTGCCTCTTTATTATTCAGTTCCTGTGTCATATCAATGATAAACTTCTCCAGTTCTGGCGTACCCATATTCTTCATGCAGGAATATGCAATGCGACTATTACTTTTTTCATCAACACGTTGCTGGTTTTTATCTATCCATTCATCATACAGGTTTGTAAACAGTGTTGCCTGCGGATGAATCTTTACATCAAAAGTTTTTATCCCTCTTGCAAAACTTAATTTTATCTCTTTATCTATTGATGGTTTGCTGAAGTAATAATTTCTGTCGGTATTTTTATCAACCCGCATATCATTTACTTTAAGCAACACATCGCCGGGCATAATATCAATATTTTTGCGGTTGGCTGCACTTCTTTTTACAATGTATTTTACGGTGTAAGGATTATCATTTTCAAAGATGATACCTGTCTCCATCGTCTTGTTGGAAAGACTCACAGTTTCATCATCGCCATTTGTATTAAAGCCCTGGTGCGATGAATTGAGTTCTCCCAGCATATCATTCAACAGGATACGGATGTCGGCCCTGTTGTTAAGTTGCGCAATAAAAGGCTGATATTTTTCTTTGGTTTTTGCCCAGTTAAGGCCATGAAAATTCTCATCGTAATAATTAATTTCAATTTGCGCCCAGGCTTCCTCAAACATCTGGCTAAACTCTGCCTGCAGGTTCCTGCGGAAACTGTAGCTGATATTCACCGCATCTGCTTTATTGGTTTCAATATTTAATTTTGAGATATTGCCTTTCGACAGCAGGTAAAATTTATCGGAGACTGTAACGATATCAAAATCAGAATTACCATCTGTACCTGTAATTTTTTCTGTTTTATTTTCTTCAAAAGGTTCAATCACTGTTTTCCATAACGCCGGTTTGCCCTCGTTGTGATTACTTAGATAAAAAACTGTGGTCTTCTCTCCTTTTTGATAAACATCTACAAGGCCCTGCGATCCAAATGAAGGACTAACCAGTTCCATCCGCTCCATAATCCTGGGTGCATCTACATTTACAATAACACTATCAGCAGCAGAAGATACTTTTTTGGTGGTATCTTTTTTTTCTTCTTTAAAAAGATCATTGAATTTATCGGAGCGATATGGTTCATCAATATTTTCCAGGGGCAGGCGGTATATATTTGGATTTTGCGGCCCTAAGGGATAAGACGGTTTTAATCTTGCTGAAGAAAAATATATATATTTCCCATCGGCCGACCACAAAGGATCTGATTCTGATACCGCTGTATTGGTAATGTTAATTGTCTTTTGCGACTGCATATTATAAAGCAGGATATCCTGCTCAAAACTTCTGTAAGCATTAAAAGCAATATATTGATCGTTTGGAGAAAAAGCCGGCCGTGAATTATTAAATCCCCAAATTTCGTCCTTAACAATTAACTGATGCTGCATAGTCTTCAAATCTATCAGGCGTACTTCATCACGACCGCTCAGGTAAACTGCTTTTGTTCTTTTTTTATTTAATGAAAGTGCACGGTTATCTTTTTTATCGCTGGTGATTTGCTTTAATGGGCCATTACCATCTGCGGCAATAGTAAACCAGTTTAAATATCCATTTTGTGTTTGATTAAAAAGCAGCGTTCTGTTGTCGGTAAGCCATTTTATTTCGGTGGCTCTTTCGGCAGACACTTTGCTTATTTGTTGAACGAATTTTCCTTCCACATCACTTACAAAGATCTCGCCACGGGAAGTAAAAGCCAGTTTTTTCCCATCAGGCGATATATCAAAATTGCTGATCTTGCCTTTTACATCATAATCTTTTTCTTTTGGCAAAATACTGTTTCGCAAAATATTGATCTTTAATTTTTCGGATCTGCCGGATGCAACATCATACATCCACAACTGGTAATCTTTTTCAAAAACTACTTTGCCGCCATCGGCATTTACAAGTGGCGTTTTTATTGATGTATTGAATTTTGTTAATGCTGTTTTTTTTCCGGCATCCATACTATACAGGTTATATTCTCCATTGGCCTCATCCGAAATAAAATAAATATTTCCGTTCCTGTCAATGGTAGCACCAAAGTCTTTTCCTTCCCAGGTTGTATATTTTTTGTACTGTTTTGTTTTTGGATTGTAAGCCTGGATATCCGGATTAAAAGGTCCTTTGTACCTTTTGCGTTGCAGTTGATTTAAACTTTCCCAGGTATCATTAAAAAATATTTCACCGGTTAAAGGATGCTCCACCAGGTTATGATCAAATTGAAAAAAATAATCGCCAAAAACCCGTTGTGCTGTACCGCCGGCAAGGTCCACTTTAAATCCCGAAATCTGTCCTGAACGGTTACTGTGGAAATAAATACTTTTTGAATCCCAACTCCAGCTGCTCACCTCATCACCGGCACTGTGAAAAGTGATTTGCTTTACATCGCCACCGGCAACAGGCATTACAAACACATCAGCATTTCCAAGTTGCCTTCCGCTAAATGCTATCCATTTACCATCCGGTGAAACCCTTGGACTTGTTTCGTAACCCTGCATGGCAGTTAACCTGCTGGCCTGGCCGCTGTTTACATCGGTCTTCCACAAATCTCCTTCGTAACTGAAAATAACGGTTTGTCCATCGGGCGTCAGGCAGGGATTCGAAAGAAAATAAGCAGCATTATCCTGTGCTGCTGCTGAAAAAGAAAGTATAAAAACAAGGAAGATTACAAAAGTTGATTTCATTGCAATTATTTTATGGCGTGAATATACACCGATGCTCAATTTATTGCAATACCGTTTATAGAAATACAGAAAAGAATTTATTTACTGCCAAATACTTTCTTTAAAATATCTGTAACCTGCGCTGCCGGATTTTTACGGATTTTTTGTTCTTCTAAACTGATTTTTAAAAACAAGCCGGTCAATGCTCTTTCAGTAACATACGCAGTCAAATTCGTATCTACCTGCTTACTTGAAAATTTATTATAGGTAGTAAACATGTCTTTCCAGTATTTGGTAGCATCTACTTTTACCAATGATGCTTCAATAACAGGTCTGAATTTTTCGGTAAGTTCTTTTGTTGTCATTAATTTTAAAAAATCAGTTGCAGCAAAATCACCGCCCCGCAATATTTTCAACCCATCGGTAATACTCATGCCCTTAATGGCAGTCCAAAAAATATTACCAACACCACTTGCTGCATCTTCTGCCGCACGGTTCATACTTAGAATTGCCTTATCAACCACTACGCCCATACCAAAACTTCGTAAAGTACTCTCAACTTTCTTAGCTTCTTCCGGCATTAATACTTTTATTGCCGCATCGCCAAAAAAACCATTCAGGTTACTTAACCGCTTTGCGCTGCTATCGGTACCCACACGCAAAGCTTCTTTTAAACCATTAATGATATCATCGTCGCTGAGGCCATTGCCGGATGCTGTTGACTTTGTCGCTTTATCAAACAAACCTTTTAAAGTTTGCGCCTGTAGAGATTGAATACTGATAAGGGCTACCGATAATAATAGTATGATTGTCTTCATGGAATTATTTAATGTTTTGCATAACAAAAATAAAACCATTGAAGCTAAGAAAGGGTTAATAATCAGTTATTCGTTTTTAATTGGCTTTAAATTATCGGGTATAATATTTGGAAATCTGCCGGATCTTTAGTGAACCACATAAATACCGGCAGATAAAAAAACATAGACCTATGTGCTTTTCTGTTGTTTAGTGTGATAGTATGTGGTTATACTGCAACAACCCAATAATCTTCGCCACAAGTCATATCTGCGTTCTATTCATTAATTTTGCACCAATGAACAAAACAGTAGCACTTCATACATTGGGCTGTAAACTTAATTTCTCGGAAACTTCCTCCATTGGGAGGTTGCTGGAGAATGATGGTTTTGAAAAAATAAATTTTGACGAAGTGGCTGATGTATATGTGATAAACACCTGCTCTGTTACCGATAATGCCGATAAAGAATGCCGTATGCTGGTTCGCCGCATACAGCGCAAAGCGCCGGAGGCTTTGGTGGTTATTACCGGTTGCTATGCACAATTAAAACCAACTGAAATCGCTGCAATTCCAGGTGTTGACCTGGTATTGGGTGCTGCAGAAAAATTCAATATCACCCAACACTTAAAAGAAATTACAAAAGGCGACAGCACAAAAATATGTAGCTGCGATATTGAAGATGTAAATGAATTTACTGCCTCTCATTCCATCAACGACCGTACCCGTGTATTTTTAAAAGTACAGGATGGATGCGATTATAACTGTTCGTTTTGTACCATACCGATGGCAAGGGGCAAAAGCCGCAGCGATAGTATTAACAATGTAATTGCCAATGTAAAAGCCATTGCTGAACAGGGAGCTAAAGAAATTGTGTTGACGGGTATTAACCTCGGTGACTTTGGCAAAGGTTTTACGGGTGGCAAAAAGAATGAAGAGAATTTCTTTGACCTGATAAAGGAACTGGATGAAGTGAAAGGTATTGAACGTTATCGTATCTCTTCAATAGAACCAAATTTACTTACCAACGAAATCATTGAATTTGTAAGTAACAGCAAAAAATTTATGCCGCATTTTCATATTCCCTTGCAAAGCGGAAGCGATAAGATACTTGGCCTGATGAGGCGCCGTTATAAAAGAGAATTATATACCGAACGTGTTGGCCTTATAAAAACAATGATGCCGCATTGCTGTATTGGCGTGGATGTGATTGTTGGTTTTCCTGGAGAGACGGATGAAGATTTTAAAGAGACATTTGATTTTTTGCATCAGTTGGATATTTCTTACCTGCATGTTTTTACTTATTCTGAAAGAACGAATACATTGGCTGCGGATATGAAACCTGTAGTTCCTGTACACATCAGAAATGAAAGAAACAAGGCTTTACGTAATTTGAGTTACCAGAAGATGCAATACTTTACCAATGCGCATATTGGCGAAACCCGTAAAGTACTTTTTGAAACAAAAAACAAAAACGCCCGCCTGAACGGTTCATTCGGGCAGGGTATGATGGAAGGTTATACCGATAATTATATAAAAATTTCAACCCCCTTTAACGTTGCATGGGAAAAAAGTATAGTAGAATGGAAAATATAAATCACG
>JBKJLT010000045.1:0-10998 GCA_046596765.1 Ferruginibacter sp.
CGCCCAGCTTTGCCGATGAATAAAAATCAACCCACTTGCAAAGATCTTCTGTGGTAGTAAGAAGACCGCCATGGCCATAAACGTATTCGTTAGGCATATCCATTAAATAAGTACCGTTTTTTTTCTCGTATGCAATTGCTCGATTTGGTACGATCTTCTTAAAATTATCCCGCCACTCGGTGTGTGTCATTCCCGCAGGCGTAAAAATATTTATGTTACTATATTCAGCCAGTGTCATTCCGCTTACCCGCTGTACAATAATAGTCTGCAGGGTGAAATTTGAATTGCTGTACACAAATTCATCGCCTGGTTTATTGTTCAATGTTTTTTGCCTTACAATAATTTCAAGTGCATCTTCATTGCGGTACGTTTTAGTGGTTCGTGGCCATCCTGCAAGTTCTGCAATACTGCCCCAGTCTCTTAATCCGCTGCTGTGGTGCATCAGGTGCCTGATTTTAATGGGTACGCCATAATCGGGCATTTCAGACACATACTTTCTGATATCATCATCAAGAGACAGCTTCCCTTGCGCCTCCAGCATCAATATGGCGGCAGCGGTAAATTGCTTGGAAACTGAACCCGCTTCGGTAACATTATTCATGCTCATAGCAATGTTGTTTTCCAGGTTAGCCATGCCCCATGCTTTTGAAAAAAGGATCACACCGTTTTTGCTAACCGTTAATTGAGCGCCGGGGTTTTGTGGCTTATACCTTGCAAAGATCTTTTCAATTTTGTCTGAAGTGTCCTTAGCCGTCTGCGCCTGCAGTGTTGCACAAAAGACTACTGCAACAAATGCACAGCCGATTTTTTTTAATAACAGAACGCTCAGATATTTTTGCATAAACACATTTTATACAAGATACGGTTGTCTGTGCTTTTTAGTTTGAAAATATTGTCTGCTTTAAATTCTTCAACCCACGGGTTGTGAATGCGAAGGGAGGTTATTATTGGTACTAAAACGTGGTGGCGACATTAGCTTTCATGGATTTTTGCGGCCTGTATAACAACAAACAGGTGCCCGGAAAATAAACGGAACTTTACCGGCGGAGACAAAAGATTTGATTACCACTAAATTCAGCGTTAATATTATAGCCACCCAAACCGTTCAATTAGTTTTTCTTTCTGGTTACGGGCAACAGGTATACTCTGGTTGTTGGTCATGATGACATAGTTACCTTCTCCACGTACATATTTTTTTATATGATCCAGATTGATGAGGTATTGCCTGTGAATGCGTAAAAAATTTCTTTCTTCCAGTACTTCCTGTATATCTCCAAGGGTTTTGGCTACCATATACTGGTTACCATCTACAGTATGTATTCGGGTATAATTATTTTCAGATTCGCAGTAAACAACCAGTTTAATTTCGGCAAAAGTTACACCGTTTTGATAGGGCAGGGCAATCTTATCGGGTAACATTTTTGAACCACCGTGCAATTGCTGTTTTAGCAAATTCAATTGCTGATCTTGTGGCCAGCTTCGCTGTTCTGCTTTTTCCACAGCAGCTTTCAAATCTTTACCATCAATGGGTTTCAGCAAATAATCCAATGCGCTGAAACGAAATGCTTTTACAGCAAACTGATCGTAAGCAGTTACAAACACCAGGCTAAACGAGATGGTTCCAATTTTTTCCAATAACTGAAAGCCATTCATTACGGGCATTTCAATATCCATAAAAACAATATCGGGCTGCAGTGCTTTTATCTGTTCGTAAGCAGTTTCACTTTCTGTACACTCCGCTACTACCTGCACCTGCGGACAATACATTTTTAACTGCAATGCCAGCAGCCTTACACAATCTGGTTCATCATCTATAATAACAGCTTTCAGCATAAGGTGATGGTTATTGGTTAGTAGTTAATGGTTAATTCACTTTTACCGCTCACAATTCTTAATTCGTAATTTTCAATTTTTAATTCCCCTAAACCGGTATCTTAATAATAACCTTTGTTCCCGCCGCATTATTCAATCTATCTTTTAAATCTGTTATCTGCACATTAGCTTTTATCTTGTAAACCTGGTTAATGATCTCAATTCGTTCTGACGTCATTTTAAGGCCGAATGATTTTTGCCTGGTGGCAGATTTACTTTTATATTCTGCAGCCAGTTCTCTTCCAATCCCATCATCTGTAATTTCAATCTGCAAACAATGCTCAGATGGGAGTGTTACCTCAATCAAAATATTGCCACCTTCTTTTTTATGCATCAATCCATGCCAAATGGCGTTCTCTACATAGGGTTGTAACAGCAGCGGGGGAATGTCAATGTATTGCTGGTCAATTTCCGGGGCCACATTTACCTGGTACTTCACTTTGTCTTTAAAGCGCATGGCTTCCAGTTGAATATACAACCGCAAAGTCTCCAGCTCTTTTTGCAGCGTTACTTTTTCTGACCGGGAATTTTCTAAAACCAACCGTATCAGTTGAGAAAAAATGGTGAGATATTCTGAAGCTGTTTGCGAATCATTCTCCAATGTATAAAGCTTAATGGAGTTAAGGCAGTTAAAAATAAAATGCGGATTCATCTGCGCCCTTAATGCCGTCATTTCTGTAACGGCAATTTTTTGTTCAAAGGCGGTTTCTATCTGTTTTATTTTTTGAGTTTCCACTACTTTGTTTTGTGTTTCAAGCTCAGTAGTTCTTAACGCTAATGCAGCTTGTAATTGTTGGTTATAATTCTCCTGCAATTTATTTTTTTCAATCAATACCAGTTTACTGCGGTAAGTTAATGCAAACGAAAAGCAGATAGCTTCAATCACTAATCCTAATAAAAGAAATACAACGGGGAAATTGATTACAAGGAATAATTCCGGGTTCATATTCGCTGAAGGTGCATACAAATTCATCACTGGTAAACACCAGAATACCATCAGGCTGAAAATACCGGTAAATAAAAACCATTTTACAGCATCTTTGCTTTTTGCTGTAAGAATCAATAAAACAATATTGAGCAAAATAAGTGGAGTGATGTTTAAAAAAATACCGTAGTAATTTTTGTTGAATGGGAACCAATCAAACCTTACTTCAATAAATTCCAATAACATTTGAATAATGCATATCAATGCCAGCAACTTTACCAGCATCCAGCCCTTTTTAAAATGAATATGCAATTGCAACATACTCCCTATAAAAAAACTGTACAATACGGGTATTAAATAAAGGAATATCGAAAAAATAATATCATGCAGCAATGGCGAAAACATAAACATGCCCAGCCTGATATCCATCCAATGCAGACCTGAAAAAAAAGCCCCAATGGTATAACTTATATACCAGAGAAAAGAAACATGCCGGTACAGATAGTAATTGTACGCTGCATAAATACCGATGAACAAAAAGCATCCCGTTAGGCATGCAAGTATGAGGAAAAGATACCTGGCATCAAAGTTACTTCTCACTTCTTCGGCCATCCCTGTAAATTTTGTTTCCAGGTATATGATTGGAGGAATCAGTTGATTCTGCCTGTCTTCTGTGCGTAGCCAGTAAGTAATGGCGCTTTGGGGTGGCACAATTACCGGAAGCCTTCCCCGGTCATAAGCCGCAGTGGTGCCGGGCCGATGAAAGCTCCTGGTTTCGTAAGCTCCACTTCTTGCAATTAATTGATGTAAGGTATAAAGCCGTGTAAAATAATGAACAGTAACTACGCTCAGGTTTATGGTGTCTGTGGCAGAGATGTTGTAGATAGTAAATTTTTTCCATTGTATTATTAACGGCCTGTTACCAAATTTTTGTTTACGCCATTCATTTTGGTAAGGGACAAAAATCTGTCTTTTTATTGCTTCAAAAGAAAGTGCCGTATCAGCCATTTCCTGGTAAATAAAACAGTTGTCGGCAATATCCAGCGATTGCTTCCAGTTGGGTTGGCCGTTTAATATAAGTGTATCCTGTGCAGCGCATTTGCCGATGCTTACAATGAAAAAACAAAAAGAGATCAATATCCGCTGCATAATAAACTGGTATATTTTTAAAATTAACCAAACCATCCAGCTTTGCCTAAAGCATTTGGTGAATAACCAATTTTTTGAGGGACTGGTAAAATTTACTGATCCTGAATGCCTGATACTGTAAATACTGCTGTTTACTTACAAAGTTTAAATGGTGAGGAGTAGTTTTTTTGAGGGAACAACAAAACCGGCAGCAATTTACAGTTGACCCTGCAAATATTACCACCTGCTAATAAAACCATGCACTAACCATTTGGCATTTTTAAAATGCTGATGATAGAGATAGTTTTATCAAAAATTAAAAAATCATGAAAAAAGTAACCAACATTATTTTATTAGTAATTGCCTTTGTATTTACCGCTACTATGTTGAGGGCGCAACCGCCTGCCGGCAAATACAACAATACCAATTACCCGGAAGACAGAAAAGCAATTGAGATTCTAAACAGCAAAATGGATACCTCTCAGTTTCTAAATGATGATATGATAGCCGTAGGGCCCGAAGGAAAAATCAGTTATGGATTTGAACAATGGAAAAAAGGATTTACGGATAATGGAGCAAGATTTAAATCGGTTACGCCTGTACCCGGCATGAGTGTATTAAGGATTTACAATGGCGATGCTGCTGTTAGCCATAGCGTATTGGATGTTGTGTTTGCCACACCCAACGGGGATATGAATATAAGGGTGATACGGATGGAGTGTTACATAAAAACAAACGGCAAATGGTATTTTGTACAGGGGCAGGGCACCAGGCCACTAAGCAAAGAAGAGATTGACGAAATGGGTAAGAAAATGATGAAAAAGAATTAATGCCAGTATAAACAAACGCTACATCATTTAAAAAAATGAACACAATGAATATCACCAAAACAAATTATTATAAAGAATTGCCGGTTGAATTTATTTACGCATTTATCAGCCTGGCCTGTTTAGTTACATTGATATTAATGTACAAAGTACTTGAACCTTTTGCAGATAGCGTGGCAAATTATCTTACTGCAGGTATCCGGTGCATTAACAGCAGATTTTGCACAGGTTGCCCGTAATGAATAAAGGCAAAATTTTAAAACATTGCATACCAGATTTCAACAACTCATATACACTCCTAAAAAAAATAGAAATGAAATACAAAACCCTTTTAGCCAAATTAATAATACTTGTAATAATAATCAGCATTTCGTTTCTGCATAGTAATGCACAGGTTGTTACCGCAGGTAAATACAATGATACAGACTATTCTGAAGACCGGGTAGTTATTAATGCCATGAAGGATAAATTTGACAGCGCCTATTCTTTAAATGATAACTATGTTGGCATTGGTGCAGAAGGCAGAATTTATTATGGAAAGGCAGCAGAAAGAAAAAGTTTTGCTGATAATGGGTTTGTCTTTAAATCTGTCAACGTGCAACCCGGCACAACTTTGCTGAGGATATTTAACGGCACTGCCGCCATTAAAACCTTTGTGGCAGATGTTGTTTTTACATCACCTAAAGGAGATTTGGTCCTAAGTGTTATACGCAGCGAAACTTATATTAAGCAGGCAGGTAAATGGTACTATGTAGCCGGGCAGGGCACCAGGGTGCAGAGTGATAAAGAACTGGAGGAAACAACAAAAAAATTAATGAAGAAAAATTAAACTGCAAACATTATGTTGGCTGCTATGAGCACAAACTGCCACAATTATATTCGACATTGACAGTAAAATCATTTTAAACAAACAATAATCAAAAGTGGCAACTTATGCAAAAAATCATGAAACAACTTTTTATCTCAATGCTTTTTGTAGGTATTGCTACAATTAGCCAAGCCCAAACTACAAGTAAAACCCAGGCAGATGAAGCCGACATTCGAAAAATAGAAGAACTTGGCAAGAAAGCTATGGAAACACAAGATACCCTAGCTATGTACACATTAGTATCTCAAGACTATGTAGTAATTAATCCAGACAACAAAATTCACGGTTTTAGGGGACTTATAGAACTTTTGACAATGTGGAAGAAAAAAAATTCAGAAATGAAAATGACTCCACCACACGTTGAACACGTTATTGACAAAATAACTATCAATAAAGACATTGCAATAGTTATGGGACAAGACGTACCTGATGCAGGCGTAACAATGCCTAACGGAAAGCCGATGAGTAAAAGAGCATATACCAACATTTATAGACGTTATAAAAAATCTTGGCAATTGATTGCAAGACAAAATAGTTTAATTTGCCAATAGACAGAAATCACAGCAGCCAACATGAACTTTTTGGCAATAGCAGGGCTTGTCGTTGTTAGCTTCGCAGACTGGCTGCATTACCGTTTTAGCGGTGTAAAGTTTTATCAAACTTTTTTAATACCTGCTTTTCTTCCTTTTCTGTTAATCATACCTTTGATCTGGCTTTGCCCAAAGGCAATCCCCAAGTGGTTTACTGTTATATTCCTGTTAGTCCAGGTATCCACTTTTATCAGTACGTCAACTTACTTTGTACCAAAAATTCAGTTGCCTTTAAATAATTCTTTTTCTTTAAAACTAATTGAAGATTTAAACCAGTATGATTTTATGCTGAGGGGAACTGCAGGATGGGTATTGAACTTTATAACCGGCTGGATGTTTTTAAAAATAGGGCAACAAAAGATAAAGGAAGGTAAACCAAAAGCATATAATAGTAAAGGAAGCACGTTACACCTCACACTTATAAAATTTGAAAAGGCTTACAATAGATAAAAATATATTTACAGAAAGGCGAAAAATTACATAGCCTCAGGTAAAATATTTTTTTGATGATTATGATTAATTAATGAAAGCATTGTGTGAAAACCACATTTTGACGAAAATTCCTTTTTATTAATTTCAGGTCTTAAATTTGTAGTATTAACAAAACGATATTTCCTTAATTTTATCTAAGAAAATAAACTGGGTTCAACATAAAAATTAAAAGATATGGAAAACTATAAAAAGGCATACATAGCAGGTGGCTGTTTTTGGGGGATGGAAGATCTGTTTAGGATGAGGCCTGGCATAGTTGATACCGAAGTGGGATACATAGGTGGGGAAAACGAAAACCCAACCTATCGTAATCATCCTGGTCATGCCGAAGGAATTGAATTAACGTACGATCCTGCAAAAACAGGTTTTAGAGAAATTCTTGATTATTTCTATAGAATTCATGACCCATCAACCGTTGACAGGCAGGGCAACGACCGGGGATCAAGTTATCGTTCAGCAATTTTTATCCAGAATGAAGAAGAAAGAAAAGTGGCTGAAGAAATTATTAAACTTGTTAATGATTCCAAAAGATGGAGCGGTAAAATAGTAACTACTTTAGAGCCGATGAGTACATTCTGGCCAGCAGAGCCCGAACACCAGGATTATCTGCTGAGAACCCCCAATGGATATACCTGCCATTTTGAGCGGTTTGGAACGTTTTTATAAATTTAGTTTTTGACCGGGCTTTTCTATCGGTTGCTCACTACGCCAAACGAAATGCTCGTTTTATATCGGAGTTGTTTCTGTGGGGGGAATCGTCGATTTGGCCTAAATCATAAATAAGTAAGGCTTCTGGTTGGTGAAGAAATTAACAGGTAGAGTAGCCATTAAAATGAATGCGGTAAGTAGCTCATCAGCAACCCAAACGTTTGCTTCATTTTTGCAACGGCTGCATAATACTTCGCCAAGGGTTAACTTAACACAACCAAAATTTAATATTGAAAACTACAGATAACGTAATACCAATAGAATTGGTTAATGATAGCGAACATTTACAGGCAGTAGTTGAACGGCTGCAAACGTTGAACGAGCTTGCGATGGATACAGAATTCGACAGCTTTAATAAACAGTACGGTATTACATTGCAGCTTGTGCAGGTATTTGATGGCACTACATGTTTTTTGATTGATCCGATAGAGATCAAAAATCTGGAGCCCCTATGGTTGCTGTTTAGCGACACCGCAATATGTAAACTGGTTTATTCCGGTGCGAATGATGTAGATGTATTGAAAAGACATGGCTGCAATCCAGCAAACCTATTTGATATTCAGATAGCCGCAGATTTATGCAAGTGGCCGGTAACTTCGCTGGCGGCTGTTTTAGAGAAGGAGTTTGGGGTAGCACCCGACAAATCAATACAGGCTGCTGGGTGGGGCAACCGGCCGCTCAGCAGCAGGCAACTGGCTTATGCCGGTAACGATGTGATATACCTGCAACGTTTAAAAGAACTGCTTTTACCCGAGATTCAGCAAAAAAATCTTGACGAACTTTTACAGGAGCAAAACATAAAACTGGAATCGGCCACCAGTAAAGATTATTTTCCTAAACTTAATCCCCGGCAACGAAAAATCTACAGCCGCTACAGCCAACAAAAACTACTTGCGCTAAAAATACTGGTAGATGAATTTGCACAGGAAATGAACCTGCCGCCTTTTAAAATTGCCCAAGATTCTTTTTTAGAAGAGATTGTACAGGATGTGCAATTATTTTTAAAGCAACCCTTTCCCGAAAAAAAATTCCATTACAGCATAAATACAAACGAGCGGTTTAAAAAGGCGTTGCTCGAGATAGTACATTCGATCGACCCGGGGATAGGGTGGGAGTATAAGCGAAAGAGATAAGTCCTGAGCGGATTCGAAGGGTTTTGATCAGTTCTACAGGTTTGTAACCAGGTCAAAAAAACAAAATTTTTTTACAAAACATTTTTACTAATCCTCCATTGCAGCAGCAGTTTTATAATTTAAAAGCTCAGCTACACACTTGCAAACACAAAGTAAACTTATAATAAAGGCGCCGCTGTAATTGCCAAAAGAAGTATTTTTTAATAAAAACATACTACCAAATGCACCTAATACAATAGCAAAATGCATAACTAATTGTCTGCTGTCGAATAGTGCCGCGTAGCCATCAGGCCTGGCTATGAAAAAAGCACGGTTTCTGAAAAAATAAAATATCAGGTAATAGGTCTGACTAAAAATACTGATGAGTAAACTCAAATTAAAAAACCTGTTTTGAAATAATAAGGTGGTGACCACCCTGCCCTTATCTGCATTGTTATTGGCTATAAAACCAATAAACGTAATAATAAATATGGAGTAAAATAAAAAAATACAAATTCGTTTCAGCAAATATTTTATGCCTTTATTAATATTGTAAACTAATGGCGAACCGGTGTTTACTGTTGCTGGTTGCTGGTTTTGGCTAAATACAATACGTATGCCGTTGAAAAATGCCATTATCAAAGTTTCAACCCAAAAAAACCAAAAAGCTTCAAAGGGCTGCCAGTTATAAAAAACTACACCAAAAATGGGAACCAGGTTAAATGCCACGATAAAGAAAATGACGACAGGTTTTTTCATGCTGTAAAATAAAGTAATAAATTATCATTATAACATTTTGATCTTTCCATAAAACCCGGTAGAAAGTGCTTTAGTTCCAGGAGCCTGGTTAATCTTGTATGTATATTTATAAAGCAGCATTTTTTTTCTCAAACTGATGAGGAAACAATAAAGTTTATCTTTGGTAACAGTTAGCGCTAAATTAGTTCCGGGTGTTAATAAAAACCATCCGCATTTAATGAAATTTTTAAACCAAATAAAAAATCTGATCGGTGAACTGGTTAATGCTTACAAGTTATTGGTAAAAAATGATCCTTTGCGCCTGGCCGGGGCTACAGCTTTCTTCACCAGCTTTGCACTTCCCCCTATTTTGATGTTGCTGATTCAATTACTCAGTTTACTTTTTGAAAGCCAGTCTGTAAGCCGGGGGCTGTTTACAGAATTGGGCAGCGTTTTGGGCGATGACGGTGTTCGGCAGTTGATAGCCGTGTTGCAGGGAATACGTGGGCTTGCAATTAATTTACCGGTAGCTATTGCAGGATTTTTCTTTTTATTATTTGTAGCCACTACTTTATTTAAGGTTATACAAAGTTCTCTTAACCAGCTTTGGATGATACAGAAAACAGGGAAAAGATTTAAAATGGCGTTGGTTACACGATTAAAGTCAACCCTGCTCATTATTTTTACCGGGATTTTATTTATGGCATCCCTTGCAGCAGAAAGTTTAAAAATTATTTTTGGTAATTTCCTCAATAATAAACTTCCGGGTAGCTCAATTTATTCAAATGGCACTATTTCCACTTTACTTTCCATCACTATTGTATGTACCTGGTTTACGGTATTGTTTCGGTATTTGCCCGATGGCAAACCCAACTGGAAGGTTGCCTTCAGCGGCGGGTTATTGACCAGTATATTATACAATGCCGGGGTAATTGTTCTAAAATTACTATTACTCAACAGCAACATCGGTGTTGTGTACGGGGCTTCAGCTTCTATCGTATTATTATTGTTGTTTGTTTTTTATGCTTCACTCATTTTTTACTTTGGGGCATCGTTTACAAAAGTGTGGGGTGAGCACCTGGGGCAACCCATACTGCCTGTTTTAAATGCAGAATTTTATGAACACACCCACAAAGAAAACAGGTGATGCATGCTGCCAAGTACTACAGCAATTAAATGAACAAATACTATTAACTGATTAATATAATTTAACCATAGTAGTATCGGAGAATGATTGAAATCGGGGTAAACATATTTTTTAAGAGCAAACGCTGGGCTGTGTGCATGAGATAGATATCTACAGTAAGGAAAATAGAACCCCCCAAAAGCCAATATGGGCCTTTTAAATGGTTAGATCAATTTGAATGCCTGTAAATGCTCTTAAGGTGTAGCATCATCTTCGTCCTGGTCCTTCTGGTCACCATTCGACCAATCCCGCAGCGCCTCTCTCACCTTACCGATAAACCCCTTTTCTTTAGGTTTATCTGTAGGCTCCGCCTGCAGATTATCTGCTTTTATTTCCTCAGTTTTTGGGTCGATACTTCCGCCTTCATCTTCACCACCGGGACTGCGCATTAAAAAAATGAATGTTTGATGCATGATGTGAATTTTTTGAATGAATAAAGATTGATAATCTACTGTATCAAATATAGCAACAAAAAACGGGAGTGTGCTGTTTATCGTTTTTTTCTAAATATTTCAAAGGATTTTACAACTGATTTTAGATTTTGCCTAACCG
>JBKJLT010000110.1:0-14259 GCA_046596765.1 Ferruginibacter sp.
GTAGGGACGACAGATATACAGCAGGGTACAATTAAAGCTGAATGCGGGGAACAAAATCATTTTTAAACATAAAAGTAAAGCCATGAACAACGAAAAAAAGACTTCATCCTTATTTTCCTCCTCCTTTGGAGGTTCCCAAAAGGGAACGAACGAAGTTCAGGAGGAGGCTATTAAAGAACTCGTAAAAGAAAAGTATGCCGCCATTGCTGAACAAAGTTTAACGCAAAATGCCACTTCCTGCTGCGGAGCTACATCATCCTGCTGTGGCGATGAAGTGTATAACATCATGAGTGATGATTATACAAAAATGGAAGGTTACAATGCAGATGCCGACCTTGGTTTGGGCTGCGGATTGCCAACCGAATTTGCAAAAATTAAAGCCGGGGATACGGTTATTGATCTGGGCAGCGGTGCAGGTAACGATGCTTTTATTGCCCGTAAAATTGTTGGAGAATACGGAAAAGTGTTGGGTATTGATTTTACCGAAGCAATGATTAACAAAGCCAGGGCCAATGCCGAAAAACTGAGTTTTAATAATGTAGAATTCAGATTGGGCGATATTGATGATATGCCCGTAACCAGCAATTATGCCGATGTAATTGTAAGTAATTGCGTATTGAACCTGGTGCCCAACAAACACAAAGTGATTAGTGAAATCTTCAGAGTTTTAAAACCTGGTGCTCACTTTTCTATTTCTGATATTGTGTTGGAAGGCGCACTGCCTTCAAAATGGAAAGAAGTAGCTGAACTGTATGCAGGCTGTGTTAGCGGTGCTATACAAAAACAAGTTTACCTGAAAATGATTGAAGCTGCCGGGTTTAAAAACATCTTACTGCAAAAAGAAAAGGAAATTATTATTCCGGATGATATTTTGAAAAATTATTTATCAGAAGCTGAAATTGCAGATTATAAAAAAGGGAGTACAAAAATAACAAGTATTACCGTGTATGCCGATAAGCCTGCTAAAGATGATCGTAATTGTTGCGAACCAGGAAGTGGGTGTTGTTAAACTAAATACGGTGAGTCACCCCTTAAAGGGTGGCTCACCGCAATAATAATAATGATGAAAAAGAAACTTCTTTTTGTTTGTATAGAAAACAGTAATCGATCTCAAATGAGCCAGGCATTTGCAAAAATGCTGGGTGGTGATGATGTGGAAGCATACAGTGCCGGCAGCAAACCCAGCGGCATTGTAAATCCTAAAGCCATTGCAGCTATGAAGGAACTGGATTACGACTTAAGTACTCACGACAGTAAAAGCCTGGAAGAAGTAAAAGCATTTGCTCCCTTTGATGCAGTGGTAACCATGGGTTGCGGTGATGCCTGCCCCTGGATGCCGGGTAAACAGTTTATTGACTGGCAGATACCGGATCCGAAAAATATGGAACCTGCGCAGTTTAATGAAGTAAGAGATTTTATTGAAGAGAAAGTGAAAAATCTGCTACAGGGATTAAAATAAAAAAGGCCGCTCAAATTTTTGAACGGCCTTTTCCTTAAAAAATATTTATTTACTTCTTATTAAGTTTGGCCAGCAACCTTAATATTTCCAGGTATAACCAAACAATGGTTACCAGTAAACCAAAAGCACCATACCATTCCATGTATTTGGGAGCACCCAATTCCACGCCTTTCTCAATCATGTCAAAATCCAACAATAAATTCAGCGCAGCCAATGCAACTACAAAAACTGAAAATCCAATTCCCATGGCAGAGTTTTGAAAAACAAAAGAAGGTGCATTAATATTAAATGCCGACAATCCCCAGCAAACAAGGTAAAATATAGCAATGCCTGCCGTGGCAATCATTACTATAGATTTAAAACGCTGCGTAACTTTTATAATTTGAAATTTGTACAAAAGGTACATAGCAACAACAACTGAAAAAGTAAGTCCAACAGCCTGCAAAACAATCCCAGAATAGCCACCGGAAAAACCGCCCTGTTTGCTGGCAACAGCATATTCAAAATATGCCGAAACTGCACCCACAAACAATCCCTCAAGCAAAGCATACACAGGTGCCAAAAAAGGGCTCCACTGCTTTTTAAAAGCAATCACCAATGCAACACCTAATCCTCCAAATGCTCCAACCAATACCAGCATCATAGCATTACCACCTTCTAAAGCTTCCTTCCAGCTATAGTACGCCGTAGCAAGCGTCATTAAAAATAAGATGCCGAATTTGTTAAGCGTTCCCTTAACAGTCATTGCATTTTCATGTGTAACCACATCATCAAGTATGGTGTCCTTAAATCTTTTTTCAGATAGTGCAGGATTACCAGATTTAAACAAATCCATATTTTTAAAATTTAGAAGCTAAAATTAAAGATTTATCGTTAAAAAAATATGTTATTTTTTTTGGCTTTTACCCGGCATCCCCACTCCTTAAGTTCCTTATCTTTACCGCATGGAACAGTTATTACAACAAATAGAAGTTTTGAAAGCTGAAATTGCCGCATTTAGCGGGGCTGATGGCGAAACCTTTCGCATTAAATATCTGGGCTCAAAAGGTTTGGTAAAAGCGATTATGGGCGAAATGAAAAATGTAGCTGCCGAAAATAAAAAAGAAGCAGGACAATTGCTGAACGAGTTTAAAGTTTTTGCCGAAGCAAAATATGAAGAGTTTAAAGCAGTTACTCACCCACGGGGTCCTGCGGGCAATTCACCACTCACCACTCACGACATTGATCTCTCTTTACCTGCAGACTCTTTACCTCTCGGTAGTCGCCATCCTATCAGCATTGTAAAAAATAAAATCATTTCTATTTTTCAACGGCTTGGCTTTGCAGTTGCCGAAGGCCCCGAGATTGAAGATGACTTTCACAATTTCACCGCACTAAATTTACCCGAAAATCATCCTGCAAGGGATATGCAGGATACGTTTTATATTTCTCAAAACCCCGATTGGCTTTTGCGTACACACACTAGCAGCGTACAGGTTCGTGAAATGCAAAAGGGTAAAATACCTATCCGCATTATTTGCCCGGGCCGTGTCTATCGCAACGAAACCATCAGCGCCAGGGCGCATTGCTTTTTTCACCAGGTAGAAGGTTTATACATAGCCGAAAACGTTTCTTTTGCCGATCTGAAACAAACGCTATACTTTTTTGTGCAGGAAATGTTTGCCCGCCCGGATGACCCGTTCGGACGGGGGAAAGATGTTAGAGTTCGTTTTCGCCCAAGTTATTTTCCATTTACAGAGCCTAGTGCCGAAATGGATATTAGTTGCCTTATTTGTGGCGGAGAAGGTTGCAGTGTTTGTAAAAAAACCGGTTGGGTCGAAATTCTCGGCTGCGGCATGGTGCATCCTAATGTGCTCGACAATTGCGGCATAGACAGTAACAAATACACGGGCTTTGCATTTGGCATGGGTATCGAAAGAATAACTATGTTAAAATATCAAATAAAAGATCTCAGGCTTTTTAGTGAGAATGATGCACGTTTTTTAAAGCAATTTACTTCCGCGGTATAATTTTTCTGCAATAACTCATTTCGTTTTCTGCTATTAATATGGCAATTGTGTAAGCTATGTATTTAATTATGTAACTCCACCTTTCGCTTTGGCATCATAATTGAAATGGTGCAGGTATCATACCGATGCATATAGCATCCGTTCAGTAAAAAAATAAAACTTATGAAATTAAGATTTGCATTTTGCGGTTTAATTACTGCTTTTACCATAATGGGTTTCACTTCCTGTTCTGTTTCAAAAGAAGCAAGAAGCATAAAAAGGGATATCAACGGAAACTGGATACTTCAAACGGTAACAGCAGAAGGTATTACAGGTGTAGTTAAAACCACGGTATTTAACGAGGCCGACCTTAGTTGCTTTATTGGAAGCGAATGGAATTTTATATCCAATAACAGTATGGGTAGTTATAACCTTGTTGATAAGAGTAAAAATTGTACCCCGGTAAAAAGGTTTATCCGCTGGTCAGTATACGAACCTGAAAATGCTGCAAAAGAGTTCCAGTTTAAAAGACTTGATGATAAAAAAAATGCAATGGATAATGGAGACGGCTACAGGTTAATCGTTACAGAGCATAGCGACAATAGTTTTAAATTAAGATCGGACATAGTTTTTGAAGGCCGTGCCGGTGCTATTATTTACAATTTTGTAAAAAATTAAATTGACTAAAAACGAAATTTTATGAAAAAGATATTTGGAAATACAAGTTTAATATTGGCTGTAATTATGTTGATGACGGCAGGTTGCAGCACAGTGAAAAAAACAAATAAGCAACAAAGAGGGGCTGTAATAGGTGCTGCAGGTGGTGCCGTAATAGGTGGCGTAGTAGGCAACAATGTTGGCAAAGGAAATACTGTCTTGGGCGCCATTATCGGTAGTGTTATTGGTGGCGTTGCCGGTGGTGTTATTGGTAATAAAATGGACAGGCAGGCTGAAAAAATTAAAAACGAAATCCCTGGAGCTGAGGTACAAAGAGTAGGCGAGGGAATTGTGGTAACATTCAGTGAAAAGAATCCGGACGGATCGAAAATGGGCGTTTATTTTGATTTTGATAAATCAGAAATAACTTCCAATTCAAAGCTGGCATTAGACAAACTTATTCAGATATTTAAAGAATATCCCGAAACGAATTTATTGGTTGAGGGACATACCGATGATAAAGGAGGAGATGCTTACAATTTATCTTTATCTCAACGAAGAGCCTCAGCCGTTGGCAATTATTTAAAAAGCAACAATATTTCCCCATCAAGGTTAACCATTAACTGGTATGGAGAAACACAACCTAAGGTAGAAAATACTAGTGATGCAAACCGTGCCGAAAACAGGCGTGTGGAGTTTGCTATTACAGCAAATGAAAAAATGAAGGAAGAAGCTAAGAAAGAAGCAGCAGGAAAATAATAGTTTCCTTTTGATATACAGCAAGCATCGGTGTTATTTAAAATACCGGTGCTTTTTTATTTTTAAGAATTGATACTTATGTAAAATGAACGAAAGACAAGTAGAATTGTGTGCTATGTTCAATCCTATGTTACCGCTGTATCTATTGTGGTTCACATTTTAACCACGTAGTTTTTTATAGCACAACGCATTATCTTTACTAAAAGCTACATCCTGAATTTATGATTAATACTATTTGCGTTATCGGCGCCGGCACCATGGGTAGCGGCATTGCCCAAACAGCAGCACAAAGCGGTTTCTACACTTTGCTGTTTGATATTAATATAGAAGTGCTGGAAAAAGCAAAAGCGGCTATTGAAAAAAGTCTGCAGTTCCTGGTTGATAAAAATAAAATCTCTGCAGAAGAAAAAGAAAATACTTTTGAAAGGATACGTTTTGTAACCGACACCAACGATTGCCTGGCCGATATAATTATTGAAGCTGTTGTTGAAAAGGCAGATGCCAAAGTCGCCATCTTTAATCAACTGGCAGAACTTAACCACTCCGAAGTAATTTTTGCAACAAATACCTCTTCCTTATCAGTTTCCGAAATACAGGCAAAAGTGCAGCAACCACAAAGAGTGGTTGGTATGCATTTTTTTAACCCGGCACAGGTAATGAAATTAGTTGAGGTTGTTAAGGGAGATCAAACGCTTGATTCAGTTGCCCAGGTTGTTTACGACCTTTGTTTACAAATGAAAAAAACGCCGGTGATGTGTAAAGATGCACCCGGCTTTATTGTAAATCGTGTTGCCCGGCATTATTACCTGGAGGCTATGAAACTTGTGGAAAATGGAATTGCCACGATAGAGCATGTTGACGAAATAATGGAAGCATCAGGATTTAAAATGGGGCCGTTTAAATTAATGGATTTGATTGGCAATGATATTAATCTTGCAGTATCACAATCTTTGTATGATGCCTGTAATAAAGTAGAGCGTTTTAAACCATCAACCATGCAAATTAATAAAGTAGCAAACGGAGAATTGGGAAAAAAAACGAAGAAAGGGTTTTATGAGTATAATGGATAATAGATAATGAGTCAAGTGATAATTCCTTAAAGCAAAATCATTTTCAGTAATTAAAGCAGTAAATTAAAAAAGAAAAAAGCGAATTTCTAAAACATTATCAATTATCCATTAACCAATTATCAATTAATAAAAATGATTTTAGTTACCGGCGGTGCAGGTTTATTGGGAAAAGAATTAATTAAACAACTGTTGCTGCAGGGTAAACGGGTAAGAGCCATATATAACAATACGAAGCTTCCCGATTTTCATAGTGATAGTCTGCAGCAAATGCAATGCAATATTTTAGATGTTGTTGGTTTAGAGGAGGCAATGAAAGGTGTTGAATATGTTTATCATTGTGCAGCAATTGTAAGTTTTAATCCAAAGCGAAAGCAGGAGATGTTTAAAATAAATATTGAAGGCACAGCAAATGTGGTTAATGCGGCATTGGATGCCGGCATAAAAAAAATGGTTTACGTAAGTTCGGTTGCAGCGCTGGGCCGCATACGGGAAAATGAGCTCATAAATGAAACTATGAACTGGACAGAGGAAACCAGCAATAGTGCTTATGGGCAAAGTAAATACCTGGCCGAAATGCAGGTTTGGCGTGGGATTGGCGAGGGCCTGGATGCCGTGATGGTTAACCCGGTAATTATTTTGGGGGCAGGCGACTGGAATAGTGGTTCATCGCAGATTTTTAAAACTGCGTACAACGAGTTTCCCTGGTACACAGAAGGCAGCACCGGTTTTGTAGATGTACGTGATGTGGTAAAAGCTATGATTGAACTGATGAACAGCGATATTACTGCAGAGCGTTTTATCATCAGCGCCGAAAATAGAACCTATGCGGATGTATTTAATTTAATGGCAAAGGCATTTGGTAAAAAACTTGCGAATAAAAAAGTAACACCACTATTGGCAAAAATTGTTTGGCGGCTGGAAGCCATCAAAAGTTTTTTCACCGGTAAAGACCCGCTCTTAACTAAAGAAACGGCTGCAACTGCAATGACAAAAGCAAATTTTGATAACAGTAAATTAAAGAGATTTATACCCGGTTTTAGTTACCGTAAAATAGAAGACAGCATTGCAGATACCTGCGCAGCATTACAACAAAATATTAACAGCAGGTAATTTACTTTCGCATAATAAGTGCATCATAGATGCTTAAAAAACCACCAATGAAGAAAACTGTACTCTTTTTATTAATTGCTATTAGTTACATAACTGCTTACTCCCAATCGGGATATACCATCAGTGGCAAAATTATTGACGAAACAACCAAGCAGCCTTTGCAGGGAGCTTCTGTGTTTGCAGAAAATACAACCCTTGGTACGGCAACAAACGATCAGGGATTTTTTACTTTAAGACTACCGGGTGGAGGCTACAGCATAGTGGTAACTTTTACGGGCTATCAAACAGAAACAAAAAGAGTAACCGCAGGCGATGCAGGTAACAATGAAATTATTATTGGAATAAAGCAAAAAGAAAAGTCGCTCGAAGAATTTGTTGTAAAGTCAACATCAGAAGTTGCCGATGGATTGGTAAAGTATGGAGATTTTTTTATAGAAAATTTTATTGGTAAAACCGCCAATAGCAAGCAAAGCTATATTAAGAATAAAGAAGCGCTTAAGTTCTTTTACTACCGCAGGGCAAAGCGTTTGAAAATACTGGCAACTGCCCCGCTTGAAATTGTAAACGATGCGCTGGGATATACCATTAAATATGAACTGGATTCATTTGTACACGAATATAATACGCAGGTAAGCCTGTACACCGGTTATCCTTTGTTTCAGGAAATGCAGTCAACTGATGCTGGCCAGCTTGAAAAATGGAATGCAGCACGCAAAACGGCATACAATGGTTCCATACTGCACTTCATGCGAAGTATGCATCAAAAAAAACTGAAGGAAGAAGGATTTGAAATACAGTTTATCGTAAAAAATAATGACAAGGAAACGGCGATTCCGCTTAAGAATTTTTATGGGGCAGTAAATTATTTACTTGATGACAGCACGAATGTAGTGGAGATTTTGCCCCGGCAAAAAGATGTTGCTGTAATTTATAAAAACGAAACATCACCCGGTTTATATCTTGAAGAAAATCCGGAAGCTTCCTCAAAATTCCAGCTTTCTGTGCTTTCTTTTTTACCCAACGAAACTTTGGATATTGAGCAAAATGGATTTTATTTTGAGCAAAACGATATTACCATCACCGGTTATTTGGGTTGGGAGAAAGTTGGAGATATGGTGCCCTATGATTTTGATTTCAAAGAAAAGCCATTGCTTGTAAATAAAGCGGAAGTAACTGTTCCACCATCTGCAGATCCTGTAAAACCTTTAGCAGATGTTATAAAAATAAACGAAGACCCATTAACGGCTGTTGCCTGGAAAGTTGAAGAGAGCAGGGTAATTGATGGTAATAGTATGCTTTATTATAAAAGAGGTTCAGCCGGAAACACGATCAATTTCGATAATGATTTTTATAAATTCAATACAGACAATACAGGTATTTATGCTTACAACGGGCAGGATTATAAATTCAACTGGAAATACCTGGATGCACAAAAAACAAAAATTGAAATGACTATCTTATATCCAACACCATTATTAGCCAGCCTCGAAAATGTAACAATAACTGCAACAACTTTAAGATACACACGCCTTCAAAAAGTTAACGGGTTAAATTTTGTGGCAGTAGAATCAAGGACAATAAAATAAATTCAACGGGTAATTTTAAAAATATACTGTCAGCCTGCCTGTCCCGATTATTTCGGGGAGCTTGTCGAAGGCGGGTTCATAATAAAAGAAGCTCTTTTCCAAGTGGTCCCGGTTTCTACAAGCTCAACCTGACAGCTTTTATTAAGATAGATTTAATGTTTAATTGGTTTTATTTGCCCATCACTTTTTCCCACAATTCCGGAATTCTTTTAATCCAAACCAATTCTTTTGTTTTTACCCTGGCTTCCTGTATCGGTGATCCAAGATAAGTTTTGCCCCCTTCCACATTATTACCAATACCACTCTGCCCGTAAATGACAGCATTTTCACCAATGGTAAGTGTTTTGCTTACACCTACCTGTCCCCATAAAGTAACACCATCTTGTAAAGTAACCACACCTGCAATACCAACCTGCGCTGCTAAAAGACAGTTTTTACCTAAAACCGTATCATGCCCTATGTGTATCATGTTATCCAGCTTGCAACCCCTGCCAATAATGGTATCGTGGCTCACACCACGATCTATTGTACAGCCAGCACCTATTTCTGCAAAATCTTCGATGATTACTCTGCCGCAATCAGGCATTTTTTTGTACCATAACTCACGGTCTTTTTTTGTGTTATAATAAAAGGCATTACTGCCAATAACTGCGCCTGCCTGTATAACCACATTATCACCAATAATACAATGGTCCATTATGGTAGTATTTGGATGTATGATTGTGTTTTTTCCAATGCGAACATGATTGCCAATGAATACACCGGGATAAATAAAACTTCCCTCACCAATCACTGCCGAATCGCTGATCATTTTATTGGATGGCTCAAACGGGCGAAAGTGATTTACAATTTTGCAATAGGCTTCAAAAGGATTTTCAACAATCAATAAAGCTTTCCCTTCCGGTACATTTGTTTCTTTGTTGATGATGATAAAACTTGCCGCACTATTTAAACACTTTTCGTAATATTTTGGATGGTCAACAAATACAAGATCGCCTTTTTCAACCTTGTGTATTTCGTTAATACCGGTTGCAGCTTCAGGGCTGTTGCCAACTAATTTTGCATTGATGAATTCGGCGATCCATTGCAATGAAACAGGAGAAGGGAATTGCATAATCAAATATTTTAAGCAAAGGTACAATGCTTTGCTTTTACCCGCTTTTATCATAAAAACTTAAAAAAAGCAATTACCAGACTGATTTCAGGGGTTTTTAAAAAATTTTTTTTGGAAAGAAAAAGGGGCACATTAAGGCGTTTATAAATTCAACATCGTGCAAAATTTATAATTAAAATATACGGGCAATGTTTTGATGCTCTATTAAATTGTTCTTCTGCAACGTTGATGAACAAAGGGTTTCAGGGTATCTGCTATTTTATTTTTTAAAAAAATAAATGAAGTGAATTATTTCTGTTACCATTTAACTGTTGTAAATACCAAAAAAGAAGAGTGCCCTTATCCACAGCCATAATTAAAATGTGAATAAAATAACCCTTAAAAATTTTTTAGTTAGCAAAAATTATTTTTAATTTTGTGTAAGGAATTTGGTTCCTGGTACTTACTAACCCATATATATATTAAAGCCTGACTTGAAAAAAGTCGGGCTTTACTTTTTTATTTATCTTTCTCTATTTAAAATTAATGATGATGAAAATTTACGAAGTACAGCAAAATGAATTTTATATCAGCACAGATAAAAGTAAACTGGATATCGAAATCATTCATGATTATTTATGTAACAAAAGTTATTGGGCAAAAAATATTCCGGTTGAAATTGTTCAAAGAAGTATCGAAGGTTCTTATTGCTTCGGTTTGTATGTAACAGAAAATTCAGTTTTAAAACAGGTTGGTTTTGCAAGAGTAGTTACAGATTGTGCAACCTTTGGTTACCTGGCCGATGTTTTTGTTTTAAAATCGTATCGTGGAAAAGGCCTTTCAAAATGCCCGCCCGTACCAAACAGTACGCTCGGACGGGGTTGATGCAAACCATTATGAATTGTCCTGATTTTCAGGGATTGCGCAGGTGGTTACTGGCAACTAAAGATGCACATGGATTGTATTTGAAATTCGGATTTGCCGGCCTGGATAAACCTGAACGGATTATGGGTTTTAAACCGTTTGAAGAATACCCTTAAACCAACTCATAATTATATCCTTAACTTGCAGCCTAAATTATTATACATGCTTAAATCAATGACTGGTTTTGGAAGAGCGGAACAGACAGTAAATGAAAAAACATTTTTAGTAGAAATTAAGGCACTTAATGGTAAACAATTTGAACTGCAACTTAGGTTGCCGCCCTTGCTGAGGCCTTATGAATTTGAGATACGTAACACGCTGCAGGAACAATTGATTCGTGGCACCATTGATTGCATGGTTATCATTAAGCAGAACGGAACTTCTAAACCGGTTAACATCAATACCGATTTAATAAAGGCATATTACAACCAGATAGAAACCCTGGCTGGCGAATTAAAAATAGATACCAACTCGGTGTTAAGCGCTTTGTTACGTTTGCCGGAAGTGGTAACGCCAACCAATGATATATTAAGTGAAGGTGATTTTGCTGACTTTAGCAAGGTATTGCTGGAAGCATTGAATAATTTAAACCAGCACAGGGCCGGTGAAGGAGCTGTTTTGGAAAAAGATATGTTACTACGCATCAGCAATATTAAAGAGCAGGAAGAAGCCATCCTGGTTTTGGAACCTAACCGTAAAAAAAGAATTAAAGATGAAATTAACCAGTTACTTGAAAAACACGTGGGCAAAGAAAACATTGATAATAACCGCATGGAACAGGAGCTGATCTATTATATGGAGAAGATTGATATTCATGAAGAGCAGATAAGGCTACGCCAGCATTGTGAATATTTCGAATCTATCCTTAATGAAGCAGACGAAGGAAAAGGTAAAAAACTATCTTTTATTTTACAGGAAATCGGGCGTGAAATAAATACAACAGGCAGCAAGGCTTATGATGCCGATATTCAAAAATGCGTGGTAAAAATGAAGAATGAACTGGAGAAAGCAAAAGAACAAGTACTGAATATTCTTTAATTTTTTTTTAAGCAAATAAGTGTAAATTTTTTTTGGTAATGAAAAGAATGACCAGATATAAATTTCTATTTTTCTCAATAGCTTATTGCCTGCTCATCAACTCCTGTACACAAATTGAAATTTTCGAAAAAAATACAACAATACTCAACTATAAATGGCAGCAGAGTTTTTATGCCAAAGGAGATTTTGTAATTGCAGACAGCATTACGCCTTACAATATTTACCTGGTATTGCGCCACACAGATGCTTACCAGTATAACAATATATGGCTCAATGTAGGGCTGCAGCCTCCCGGCGACAGTATGCGTATTCAAAAAGTGAATCTTATTTTAGGAGATGATGCAAATGGCTGGGAAGGTACAGGAATGAATGACATCTGGGAGGTTCGCAAATTGCTGAACGGCGAGGCCCGCAGGTTTAAGCAAACAGGTAAATACAGTTTCAGCATTTCGCAAATTATGCGTGACAACCCCTTGCTGCATATTATGAGTGTAGGACTCCGTATTGAAAAGAAAAAAGATTAACAAAGCCTTTAACCACAAATACAACCCTAATCCGTTTTTTACAAAAGATTTCTTATTTTGCATATTATGAAAATGAAAATAGCCGCACTCATACTTTTTATTTCATTTAGTGGAAATGTAAAAGCACAGTCTCAAAATCTGGAATATGTTCAAAAAGGTGAATTTGGTATTACTGTTGGTGCAGCTCATTATTTTGGCGATTTAAATACAAGGGTAGGCCTTAACCGTCCCAAGCCGGCATTGGGTTTATTCTTTCGTAAACAGTTTGGCAATTATGTAGGGTTAAGGTTAAGTGCGCATTATGCCCAGTTGGGCTACAGTGATATTTATAGTAAAAATGAATATCAAAAAACACGGAACCTCAGCTTTAACTCAAACATCTGGGAGGTAGCTTTGCAAGGCGATTTTAATTTCTTTAAATTCATTCCTACCGATCCTTACTACGGTTTTACACCATATGTAACTTTAGGTATAGGTGTGTTTACTTACGATCCGTATGCATATACAAATGGCGAAAAAGAATTTTTAAGGCCGCTTGGTACCGAAGGCCAGCTTGTAGGTTACCAGGGCCGCAAGCCCTACAATACCATGGCTGTATGCATACCCATTGGCGTAGGAGTAAAGTATAACCTCAGCGAAAAAATAAATTTTTCTTTTGAAATAGCGCATCGCTTTACCACCACCGATTATCTTGATGACGTGAGTACAACCTATGCAGGTATTGGCAATTTCTCCCCTTTATCCAAAGCGGCATTGTTGCAGGACAGGTCTGTTGAAATAGATCCTGACCGGCCACTGGGTACAGCAGGCAGGCAACGTGGCTTTAGCAAACAAAAAGATCAATACATTATTGCAGAAGTAGGTTTAACCTATAATATCAGTACTTACAGGTGCCCTACAGCTAACCAATAATTCAGCTTCTGATTTTTTTACAAAAAAAAATAAAAACAGTAATTTATTGTTTTTCTGATTTTTTTTCTATCTTAGCATTTCCCCAACTAAATAAGTGATGACTTAACCCCATCATTTTTGTTTCCTACCAAAGAATAACAAAACTCGAATCCTTTTATTTCTGTGATGGAGCCATAGTTTATCACTTTACCTACAAGTTAACTATGTCGTTCATTCGCAAAAGCTTTGTTATTGCAATAGCATTGTGCTGTGTATTATTCACCAATGCACAAACAGTAAGCTATCCTGCACAATCTTCAAAAACGTTGAAATCAACGGCTGAAGATGTTGCCCTGTTGCTGCAAAAAGCAATCAACGGCAGCCATTTTACTACAGGTACTTATACCGCATTACCTCAATCCGGCTTTATATTTATCTACGATTCAACCATTACCGGTAAACAGGCCTGCAAAGTAGAAAGTGATGGAATAAGCTTCATAAAATTTTCAGCGGCAGAAGATAATGGTATGTGCTTTGGCATTTACCAGTATTTGCAACAACTGGGTTTTCGCTTTTATTTACCGGGCTCTATTTGGGAAACAACACCGGTGCTTGTAAGTCCGTATAAAAAAACAGACAGTATTTACAACTTCAGTTTTAAATACAACGGCTGGTATTTAAGTGGTGGCCATAACCGCTGGGTAATGGATAATGACAATAATTACGGATGGGAATCGTATTTTGGATTGAATGGACATAACTGGTCGCTGTACCAGCGCCGCAATGGAATGACCGGCCAGTATGGCTTTACGGGCCATCGCAGCGATATCATCAGCGGAACTAATGTTGCGGCCTGGCAAAACAATCCATGTTATATTGCCTCGTATAATAATTCACGAGTAGTAAGCTCACAGTCGGTGCCTGATGTTAATAATACCGCTGCCAAAGATTTATGGGCCAATACCATTGAACAGAAATATACAGCATACAGAACTGCTGTTTTAAATAACCCCAATATATTTATAAACCAGTACAGAGGTTTAAACTATAGTAATTATAATGTTGGTATAGAAGTAACCGACGGGGCTTTGTGGGGAAACACAAAAGACAATGCCGGTTGTATAAATACCGGTTATGCAAAAGAAAGCGATCAAAGTATT
>JBKJLT010000129.1:0-6306 GCA_046596765.1 Ferruginibacter sp.
AGGATGAAAGCCGATAGTTCTGCCCGATTCCTGTATTCGCCAGCATACGTCCACATCATCACCTGCACAGCGAAATACAGGATCAAACCCACCGATTTTTATCAGCGCATCTTTCCTGAACGTCATATTACAGCCGGGCACATGCTCTGCTATCTCATCTGTTTCCAGCACATGTACCGGTCCGCCCGGTGCATTGGCAACACAGGTAGAAATAAAGCCAGCGTCGTAAGGAGACACATTGGGTCCGCCAATACAGGCATGGTTGGAGCTTGCATATGCGTGGGCAATATACTGCAGCCAGTGCGGATCGGGCCAGGCATCATCATCAATGTAGGCAATGATTTTACCACTGGCATTATACATGCCCGTATTACGGGCACTGCTAAGACCATAGTTAGTAGTGCTGATTAGTTTAACTTTAAAACCTTTAACGATCTCTGCAGTATGATCTGTTGATCCATCATTAACAACAATAACCTCAAAATTGGGGTAATCTAATTTTGATATTCCTTCCAGGCATTTTTTTATTGTGGCAGAACCGTTGTAGGTACAAACAATCACCGATATACGAGGAAATTCAGTTTTTGGTGAAAAAGGGATGTTTTCCATCGCCCTTGAAACTGCATCCAGCGCAGTTTTGGGATTGCGTTGGCGGTCAACCAAACCAAAATCCCAGTCTTCAATATCAGCGCCACCCCGCCACCATTCATCTGTCCAGGCAAAAATAAACATGCCTGCACATCCTTTTGCAAAAACGGTTTCAATTTGCCAGCCCAAAACTTCTGCCTGTTTTTCATCACCGTTCCTAAGGCTATCCAAACCAATCTCTGCCAAAACCAGCGGGCGGTCGCCGCTCAGGTTATGCAGGCGGGCAATATATTTACTGAGTTTTTCGGGCGTTTCCAGGTACACGTTAAAACAGTCAAAGTCCAGGAAATCCAGGACAAGGTATTCGGTTGTAGGGTAATTAACATAAGTTACCAAAGCCTCCGGGGCAACTTGCTTTACTGCCTGGTGTAATTGCCTTAAAAAATTTTCAATTTTTTTCTTGCCATACCAGCGAACAATGGGAGCAGGAATTTCATTGCCAATAGTATAACATAAAATAGCAGGATGGCCGGCACATTGACTTACTGCTTCTTTTACCCTTTTTACGATGTCTTTTTTTGTGGCAGCGTTGTCTAAAAAAGTGATATGCTGTTCCCACGGAAGCCCGGCCATTACCCCCAACCCATGTTTGCTGGCTATATCCAGTAAATAAAGTGGTGGTTCAGTATAGGTTCTCACGGCATTGATACCGTTACCCGCCATTAAGGCAAAATCTTTCTCGATTATTTCTGGTTCGGGAAAATGATGGCCTGCGCTATTGGGCTTAAAAGTGCCGTAGGTTACGCCTTTGATGTAGAATTTTTCTGCCCCGCGGTATAAAAACTTACCTTTTACATGCAGCTTTTCTGTAAATAACGGTAGAACAGTTTTAGTTTTGGTGCCCATTACATTGATTTTTTTTGTTATTAATTTAAAAACAATCGTTATGGGGGGTGCGGCTTTATCAGGATAGTTGAAAAAACGAAGTGCAATGCTACAAAAGAAAATCATTAAATACAAATTAAAAGATGATTATTTTATTGTTAGAGAAGCCACAGGTGCTATTTTCCCCTATACTAACCAAATTTTGTATATGTGTTGCCGTTAGTATTTATGGATTAACTTCGTGTTTTCAATGAAACAGCTTTCTTCGCTTAACAAATACTTTTGGAAATACCGCTGGCATTTTATGCTTGGGTTTGTTTTTGTGGTGCTTACTAATTATTTCCGCATACTGGCTCCACAACTTACCGGTTATGTTGTTAATACTGTTGTTGAGTCAATAAAATCTCCCAATGAAAAAGGTATTGATATTAAGAAGAGTGAGAAAAATTACGATTTTGCGGTACGGCAGGTTATATCCCATTTTCAGAAAAACCCCTCCAAAAAAATACTATACGCAGGCATTGTGTTATTTATTATTGCGATCATCAGTGGTTTTTTTATGTTCCTGATGCGGCAAACCATCATTGTAATGAGCCGCCATATTGAGTACGACCAGAAAAACGAAATTTTTACACATTACCAGCAATTAGATACTAATTTTTATAAAACACACAGCACCGGCGATTTAATGAACCGCATTGCAGATGATGTGAGCAAAGTACGCATGTACACCGGGCCGGCAATCATGTATTTTATCAATCTGGCTGCAGTACTGGCTTTCAGCATATTTTTTATGTTTAAGGCCAGCCCAAAACTTACCCTGGTAGCATTGGCACCTTTACCGCTGCTGGCAGTTGCAATCTATTTTGTAAATACAATCATTAATAAAAAGAGTGAACGTGTTCAGTCTTTATTAAGCGATTTAACCACCAATGCACAGGAGTCTTATTCGGGCATCAGGGTAATAAAATCTTTTGTACAGGAAAAAGCCATGATGGGCTTTTTTAAAAAGAACAGCGAAGCTTACCGTGATAATGCGTTGAGCCTGGCAAAAACAGAAGCCATTTATTTTCCCAGCATGGCATTGCTGATTGGTTTAAGTACATTAATAACAATTATGGTTGGCAGCTTAGATGTGGTTAACCAGGTTGAAGGTGCCAGTGTAGGGCGAATTGCAGAGTTTGTGATGTATATCCAGATGCTCACTTTCCCAGTAAGTGCAATTGGGTGGACAGCCAGTATGACTCAGCGGGCTGTAACCTCTCAAAGAAGAATCAACGAGTTTTTACATACTGAACCAGGTATTAAAAATGAAGTTGAATCTGTAAAAAATTCTTTGGAAGGAAATATTACTTTATCAGATGTGGATTTTATTTATCCACATACAGGAATTCATGCGCTGGAAAATTTTTCGTTGCAGATAAATAAAGGCGAAAAAATTGCTGTTGTAGGAAGAACAGGCTCCGGTAAATCTTCATTGGCACAACTGCTGCTGCACATGTATGAGCCCCAAAAAGGATTGATATTGTATGATGGAATACCATTGAATAAATTTAATGTGCATGCCCTTCGGGCACAAATCAGCTATGTACCGCAGGATATATTTTTGTTTAGCGAAACCGTGCGTAACAATATCCGCTTTGGAATGAATGACGCAAGTGATGAAGCTGTAATTACTGCGGCAAAACAGGCCAGCATCCACAACGAAATAGAAAGATTTACGAATGGCTACGATACTATGATAGGCGAACGTGGCGTAACACTCAGTGGCGGCCAAAAGCAACGTATTTCAATTGCCAGGGCGTTGATCAAAGATCCTAAAGTTGTGATTTTTGATGATTGCCTGAGTGCGGTGGATGCCAGGACAGAAAAGGAGATACTTGGTAATTTATACCGCTTTTTGCAGGATAAAACCGCCATCATTATAACCCACCGCATTTTTGCCCTGTTTGATTTCGACAAAATAATAGTATTGGATGATGGCAAAATAGTGGAGCAGGGCACACACACCGAATTACTGGGTTTGAGTGGATATTATGCTGATATGTACAGACGACAACAGGAGCAGGATAGGGAAAATTAGTTGTTTTTTTTGAAAACGATGATTTTGAAAAAGCGTATTTTAGATAAAATCCAAATACTCAATCATATATTTTGTAGAATGGAAAACAATTTTATCTTTGCTTCGCCTAAAAAGGGTAACCGTTAAAACTAAAATTAAACTAAACAGTGGCGTACGAAAACAACGAAAAGAACAACGAAAAGAAAATGGACAGCGTTTACAGCAAACGCATCAGGGCCGGAAAACGCAGAACTTACTTTTTTGACGTAAGGGAAACCCGTGGCAACGATTATTATTTAACCATTACAGAAAGCCGCAAGCGTTTTGACTCTGACGGGTACGACAGGCATAAGATTTTCCTGTATAAAGAAGATTTCAACAAATTTATTAAAGGATTGGGCGAAGCTATTGATTATGTGAAAACAGAGTTGATGCCTGATTTTGATTTTGATGCCTTTAACCACGATACTCCTTACGAAGGCGAGGATGGACAGGGCCAGGGTCAGCAGCAAAACATGGATGCAGACACTGTTGCGTCTGTTGCTATGGAAACTGTGGTTGCGGATTTAACCGAAACGCCCATTGAAAAAATAGCTGCTGAAGAAGTTGCTGAAAATATAGAAACTCCAACGGAGAAAAATAACGACACAGCCGATAACGGCAGTGCTGAGGTGGTTGAAAAGTGGTAATTACACATAAATAAACACCAAACCTAATTGCAGTAAATCCTCCCAAAATGGGAGGATTTTTTATTTCCCCTGCGGGGAAATTAGTTTGCCACAGAGGCACTGAAGCACAGAAAAATACAAATCGGGTTTCCGTGCTTCTGTGCCTCTGTGGCAATTCCTTTTTTTGCCGAAAGCAAAATTATTTTTTTATTTCCCCTGCGGGGAATTGGTTTGCCACAGAGGCACTGAATCACAGAAAAATACAAATCCAGTTTCTGTGCTTCCGTGCCTCCTGTGGCAACTATCTTTTTTGCCGAAGGCAAAATTGCTTTTTTCATTTCCCTTTGGGAAATTGGTTTTTCCGTTGGTAATATCTCACCGCTTGCTATCGGAAAAATGAATAAATTGCAATAAAAAATGAAACTACTCATATTATCCTCTTTATTCTTAACCGCAACATTTTATTGCTTTGCACAAAATGCCGGAACTATTAAAAAGGCTTATGCGTATTACAGCGTGTCTATGCCAGGTATGCAGATGGCAGATGAAAATGGCAATCCCATAGATCCTAAACCCAATATTACCCGCTTTATTTTTGTAGAATACAGCGGCACAAAAATGCCGGATATAAAAGAAGTCCTTTATAATGCTTCGCAATTATCATTTTCAATAGTTGATGTAAAAGAAAAGACCGTTTCAATTGGAGATAAAACATTGAATCCGAATAACAGTATTTCCGCTAAAAAAGGAAATTCGCTGTTGAAGATAGAACTTCAGCCGGCGGATGGAAAAACAATGCCCGATACAGCTTGCAAAAACATCATTATTAAAAGCAAACTGGGTAGCAAGCTTTATAAATTTTATGTTACCGGTGAAAAACAGTTTGCAACGCTGCCAAGGTATTAATCAACGCCAGTTTTTATAGGCATTTATCAGTCCGTTTGTTGAACTATCATGCGTAATAACAGCCTCATCCTGCTCAAGTTCCGGTAAAACTTTACCAGCCAGAACTTTGCCCAGTTCTACACCCCATTGGTCAAAACTGTAAATATTCCAGATAACACCTTGTACAAAAATTTTATGCTCATACAAAGCAATTAACTGGCCTAAAGTAAAAGGCGTAATTTGTTTTATTAAGATAGAATTGGTTGGCCTGTTGCCTTCAAATACACGATAAGGACTGAGCGGAGTCGAAGTCTCGTTTGCAGAAGTGAGCGAAGTCGAACTATGCAAAGCCGAGGTGCCGTTCATCAACGCTTCTGTCTGAGCAAAAAAGTTACTCATCAGTTTTTGATGGTGATCGCCGGTAGGGTTGTGGCTGATAGCCGCAGCAATAAAATCGCAGGGAATAATTTGAGTGCCCTGGTGAATAAGCTGGTAAAAAGCATGTTGCCCATTGGTGCCGGGTTCTCCCCAAATCACAGGACCAGTAGCATAAGTAACTTTTTCACCGTTTCTGTCAACATATTTACCATTACTTTCCATATTGCCCTGCTGAAAATAAGCAGCAAAGCGGTGCATGTATTGATCGTATGGCAGGATGGCTTCGGTGGTTGTACCAAAAAAATTACAGTACCATATACCAATCAAAGCCATTAGTACAGGAATATTTTTATCAAATCCTGTCTCCCTGAAATGAATATCAGTTGTGTGGGCTCCTTTTAAAAGCTGTTCAAAATTTTCGTAACCGATTGTTAGAGCAATGGATAATCCAATGGCACTCCACAAACTATAACGGCCACCAACCCAATCCCAAAACACAAACATATTTACGGGGTCAATACCAAACTTAATTACCTCTTTATCGTTTGTGCTCAGTGCTGCAAAATGTTTTGCAATATACTTTTCGTCGGTGGCATGTTGTAAAAACCATTCCCTTGCTGTATGAGCGTTGGTCATGGTTTCTTGCGTAGTAAATGTTTTACTTGCAATTAAAAAAAGTGTTTCTTCTACATTCACTTTCTTCAACGTTTCAACAATATGTGAACCATCTACATTACTCACAAAATAAGTTTCAATACCTTCAACCCAATATGGTTTTAAAGCTTCTGTAACCATTACAGGCCCCAGATCGCTGCCGCCAATGCCTATGTTTACAATGTA